>JBFHGI010000260.1:0-4375 GCA_041583175.1 Pseudorhodobacter sp.
ACGCAAGGATGACCCGCCGGCCTCAATCGCCTCAGCGAGCACGTCGCGGATCAACGGCACAAGCCCGGCGACAGTTTTGGCAGGCAGCTTGCCTGCGGGGCGCGTCGGATGCAGGCCCGCACGGTAAAGTACCTCACACACATAGATATTTCCCAATCCGGCGACGATCTGCTGATCCAGAAGTGCGGATTTGATGGGCATCGTTCGGCCCTTGAGGCGTGCCGTCAGGTAGTCTTCGTTGAAGGCATTGCCAAAGGGTTCCGGCCCGATGCTGGCGAGCAGGGGGTGAGCATCGCCCAAGGCAGTCTCCAACAGGTCCATCGCGCCAAAGCGGCGGGCATCGTTGAAAGTGATGCGGGCACCGCCTTCCATATCCAGCACCACATGGTCATGTTTCGCGGGGGCGGGGTGGTCATGGTGAAACGCGCCCACCTGGGCCCCGGAAATCAGGATGCGGCCCGACATGCCAAGGTGAATAAGCAGTGATTCCCCGGTGGACAGATCGGCCAGAATATACTTGGACCGCCGCCGCAGCCCCAAAACCCGCGCGCCCGTCAACCGTTCGGCCATGCGCGGCGGGAAGGGCCAACGCAGATCGGGGCGGTTCACGGCAGCGTGCATGATGGTTTGGCCCGTCATCACGGGTTCCATCCCACGGCGGACCGTTTCAACTTCGGGCAGTTCGGGCATGGTCGAGGATATTCCCTGCGATGGTTGCATTGACGAAGGTAAGGAAACCGCTGACGCCGACAAGGTGTTTCGGCATCCGCACATCGGTTTTCCCGAACCGCAGGATGTATTCATAATGCTTGTTGTCGCGAATATCGCGCAGGTCGGCCCAAGGGTATTCGCGTTGAAACAGGCCCCATTTGCGGATGATCAGCCTGTCATATTCCACCCGCGCCTCATAAAGAAACAGGCCAAGGCAGGCGATGGCCCCGGCGAGGCTGATCAAGGCGCTGGGCCAGCCTGCTGCGATCACCTCGCCCGGTGCGATGATCCACAACACCGCATTCACTATCACGTTCATCGCCACCGCCCAAAGGCGCACCCCCAAAGTCGTGCGCAGCAAAATGGTGTTGAGTGAGGTCCGAACTTCTGCCTTCTGACCAATCCGCAGCGGGTTGAGGTTGGCCAGTCCGCCTTCTACCGGACCTGCAGGCCTGTCGGAAAACGCTGCCCCAAGCTGCCGGAAAGACCGCGTCACAGACCAGTGAAAGCCCCGGAACAACAGTCTTGCAATCAGCACCGCCAGCGCAAGCGCTAGCAGATAGGGAAAGGCAGAGAACGGGATGTAAATCATACGGGCCTTTGGCCGCAGCCACTTGCGGTACTATATGGTTTCACTGTCGCCCAGTTCGGTATATCCCGAAGGCGACAAAAATAGGGCGATGCTTGTGATGACCCAAGACAGTGACAAGACCACGCATTTCGGTTTTCAAACCGTGGATGAAGGGGCCAAGGCCGGGATGGTGCATGGTGTCTTTACCAAGGTTGCCAGCAAATATGACGTGATGAACGATGCCATGTCTTTCGGGATTCACCGTATCTGGAAAGATGCGATGATGGATTGGCTGGCCCCGCGCCCCGGTCAACGCCTGCTGGATGTGGCGGGGGGAACGGGCGATGTGTCGTTCCGGTTTCTGAAACGCGCGCCGGGGGCGCATGCCACCGTTTGCGACATGACCGAAAGCATGCTGGTCGAAGGCCGTCAACGTGCAGAAGCTGCCAGCATGGCCGAGGCGCTGGATTGGGTTGTCGGCGATGCGATGGCGCTGCCTTTCGCCTCGAACAGCTTTGATGTTTACACGATCTCATTCGGAATCAGGAACGTCACGCGTATAGGTGATGCCCTGCGCGAGGCTTATCGGGTCTTACGCCCCGGCGGGCGGTTGATGGTGCTGGAATTTAGCCAGTTGCCAAGCCCCGCAATGCAAAAGGCTTACGACCTCTACTCTTTCAATGTGATTCCAGTGATGGGGCAGGTGATTGCAAATGATCGAGATAGCTATCAATATCTCGTTGAAAGTATTCGAAAGTTCCCGGATCAAGAGACATTCGCCACGATGATCCGCGAGGCCGGGTTTGAACAGGTGAAATACCGCAACCTGACGATGGGTGTTGCTGCCCTTCATTCCGGGTGGAAGCTGTAAGTGCGCGGTCCGCATAATTTCATCCGTCTGGTCCGCACGCTTGCCACCTTTGAGCGGACAGGCGCCATCGGCGTGGTGCTGGAGGCGTTTGAAGCCCCGCCGCGCCTGCGGATTCTGGCGCGCATTCTGGGCTGGCCGTTCAAATGGCTGGGCCTTCGCGGTGATCCGGCGTTACCTCCCGCCACGCGGGCGCTGACAGCGCTGGGACCAGCCTATATCAAATTCGGCCAGATCCTGAGCACGCGACCCGATGTCGTGGGCGACGAGTTGGCGCTGCAACTGAAATACCTGCAAGATAAGCTCCCTCCATTCCCGGTTTCCGTCGCGAAAGAGATGATCGCGGCGGAACTGGCCATGCCGATCGAGCAAATATTCTCGGATTTTTCTGATCCGGTCGCCGCCGCTTCAATCGCGCAGGTGCATCGGGCGCGACTTGCCGAGACGGGAAAGGAGGTCGCAGTGAAGGTTCTGCGGCCTGGCATCGAGCGTGCCTTTCGCAAGGATATTGATGCGTTTTACTTTGCGGCAGGTGTGATCGAATTTGTTTCCCCAGCCTCTCGCCGGTTGCGACCGATGGAAGTAGTGAAACATTTCGACGGTGTGGTGCAGGGAGAGTTGGACTTGCGGCTGGAATCGGCGGCGGCGGGAGAGTTTTCAGCCAATACCGAGAAGGATGAAGGTTTCTCGGCCCCCAAGCCTGTGTGGCATCTGTCCGGCCGCACGGTCCTGACCATGGATTGGGCCGAAGGCGTCAGCATGTCGGACAATGCCGCGATTGATGCGGCAGGGGTGGACCGCAAAATTCTGGCCTCCAGGGTCTTGCAGCTTTTCTTGCAACACGCGCTGCGCGACGGCTATTTCCACGCCGATATGCATCAGGGCAACCTGAAAGTTGCGGCAAATGGTGATATCATCGCTTATGATTTCGGTATCATGGGGCGGTTGGATGAATATACGCGCCGGGTCTATGCCGAGATTTTGTTCGGCTTTATCAAGCGTGATTATCGGCGGGTGGCGGAGGTACATTTCGAGGCAGGTTATGTGCCTGCTGATCGCGATATCGACGAGTTCGCGAGGGCGCTTCGTGTCGTCGGTGAACCGATTTTCGGCATGGATGCGACGCGGATTTCTATGGCTCGGCTGCTTGCCTATCTGTTCGAAGTGACAGAGCGCTTCGGAATGGAAACGCGGACTGAATTGATACTGTTGCAACGCACAATGGTTGTGGTGGAAGGGGTCGCGCGGAGTTTGAACCCACAAACCAACATCTGGCATGATGCCCGGCCCATCGTCGAAGCCTATATCAAGGATAATGTTGGCCCCAAGGCGCTTTTGCGGGATTTACAGAAAACAGCGCTCGTTCTGGCACGGTTCGGCCCCAAGTTGCCTCGCCTTGTCGAGGCGCAATTGGTGCGGCAGTCGCAGCCTGTCGAACCGAAACAGCCCAGGCTCCGCGTGCATCCGGTGCTTTGGGTCATGCTGGGCGGTTGTTTGGCTCTGGCTGGGGTCTTTCTGGGCCAGACACTTTAAAGCGCGTTGAGTTCCAGGCGGAGGGCGGCGGAATAATCCGTCTCTCCCTGTTCCGATTTCCACAGACAATGGGCTGCCATGCGCCAATGATACAGCGGTGCCAGTTGTTTATAGCGGGCCGAAATCTCTGGCGGGCAGGCGGACAGGAAAGCTGAGGTTTCGTCTGCGGTTAACGGATGTCCGCGATAAAGCCATTGCATCGCGGGGGAGAGAAAGGTCGCAATATCCTCTGTGGGATCGCCAATCGCGGGGCATTGCCAATCGATCAGTGTCAGCATGCCTTTATCCTCAATCATATTGCCCGGCACGGCATCACCATGGATCAGGCAAAACTGGCCAACTGGCACCTGAGGGACTTGGGGGGCAGGAGGCAGGCTCTGTTTGCACAGGGCAGCAATCGACTTGGCTTGAGTCATCAGGGCAGCACTGCCATTCGCGCCGCGGCGAAATGATGCGCCTGACAGTTCCACGCGGTGCAGATTGCTGAGCGTGTCAGCGACAAGATCCAAATCATGCGACCAAACGCACCCCGGCACATGCTTATATGCGATCCAGTTCGGTCCTTCAGCACATACAGACGGGGCAATGTTCGACGCAGAAAGCAGAGACAAGACCCGCGATTCCGCTTCCTGGTCATTCGGGAACAGCGGGCTATGGCCCTCGGGTAGATACTGCTTGATGACGATTTCCCC
>JBFHGI010000261.1:0-4373 GCA_041583175.1 Pseudorhodobacter sp.
ACAGACATGGTTTTCACCAGGCCCGGATTGGCCTGCAACTCGTCATCGGTGATCCAGCTTTCCGTTACCGGAAGGTCCCGGTCAATCAGACGATTGAGCGCATCTTCCACCGCCTGCATATCCTGCGGCGGATCGGGCATCGCGAAATCGAGACGTCCCTTATCAGCACCAATTTGCCCCCCGGTCACGGGCAAAGGGACGACAACCGAGAGCAGATGAAGGGCCGTATGCACCCTCATATGCCGATGCCTGCGCGACCAGTCCAGCACTTGCCGGACAGCGCTCCCGACCGGTGGAACCTCAGCCGGTTCCGCAGGCAGAAGGCCGGCTTGCCCACCGTCAAGTTTCACCGTCGTGGCGATACTCAGTTTCTTCTGACCCCAGATCAGAGAGCCGCTATCGCCGGGCTGGCCACCACCGGTCGGATAAAATAAGGTCCGGTCCAGCACAATTGCACCTTCGGGCGTATGTGCAACAACGGTAGCAGGCGCCTCAGTCAGATAGGCGTCATCGCGGAACAGAAACTCCGTCATTTCGGCTTCCTGGCCGATTTCGCTTTGGGCGTTTCGTCCGAAGGCTCCATCAAGGCGACGGGCTCTCCGGGTTCACGTGCAGGCAATCTTGCGGCCAGCATCTGCTCCAGTGCCTCGGGATTTCGCAGCCAGATATCACGCTGCCCGAAGGGAATTTCGATTCCTTCCTCGGCAAAGCGGCGTGCGATTTCATGGTTGATTTCGGACCGCACGGCCAGCGAGAAATTGACATCGCGCAGGATAACCCGGATTTCGAAATCGAGACTATCGGCCCCGAAACTGACCAGAACAACCGTCGGCGGCGGGTTCAGCACGGCCAGGGGCTGCGCCTCGGCAATCTCTTGCAGGATCTTTTCGACCTTACGCGTGTCAGTGCCATAGGCGACCCCGACTTTCACGATCAGCCGCCCCGACAGATTGAACCGCGTCCAGTTGGTCACCATGCCCGATACGAAGTCAGAGTTCGGAACGATCACATCCGTGCGGTCAAAGGTTTGGATACGGGTGGAGCGGACGGAAATTCCGCGCACGGTGCCCATGACGCCATTCACCTCGATCCAGTCGCCTTCCGAAATCGGACGCTCAATCAACAAAATGATGCCCGACACGAAATTGGACACGATGTTCTGCAAGCCGAAACCGATACCGACCGACAACGCACCCGCGACAATCGCAAGGCCCGACAGGTCAAGCCCAGCCGCGTTGATCGCGATCAGTCCGGCCAGAAAGATACCGACATAACCAACACCGGCCACAATCGCGTTCTGGCCGCCCTGATCCAATGTCGTCTTGGGCAGAACGGTGGTTTTCAACGCACCTTGCAACAGCCGCGTCGCCAGAAAGCCGAAGCCGAACAACACGAACAGCAAGATGAAATCAGATGGCGAAATACGCGTTGCGCCAATCTGGAATCCATCGCGCAATTTGGTGAAAACTTCGGTCAGATCCGCAAAGCGCGCCCCCCAGATCAAGGCAAAGAACGGAGCCGAGGCGAAGGTCAGCAAGAAACCGACAAGAACCGGCACCAAGGCATCCCGCCCGCGTTCATCATTGCGGGCAATCACCGCATAGATGGACCCGACCAGATTTTGCAGGATGAACAAAAAGCCCACGAGACCAAGCGAGGCGATGGCCGGGAACACAATCCCCTGCCCCGCTCGGATATAGCCTGCCGTGGCCAGCACCGGCCCGACCACAGCCACGACCATGACGCCGCGCGCCAGAAGCGAAATGATCCGCGAGGTGAAAGAGACCGGCGCATCGTCCGGCACCTCTTCATTGGCGCTTTTCAAAAGCAGTTTCCCAAGCCGGAACAAAAAGTAGCCAGCAATCAGAATGGTCGGGAATGCCAAAACGGCGCCGGCCGCTTCCGAAATTTCGGCCTCTGGCAGCAGCGCCTCGCGCAGGACTTCCAGCCCGAGGATAATCCCAAGTGCCTGCGACAGACGCCGCGCCTTACCGCGCGAGTCTATCCGGAGCCGCAAATGGGTGGGCGCGCTGGCCGCCGCCGGAAAGCTGCGCGAACCAAGCCAGCGGGCCACAAAGATGATGAAGCCGATATAGACAAGCTCCGTCGCGACAACCTCACCCAATGGCCCCAACATGCCGGACAGGACGACAGCCGTTGAAAAGGCAACCATGCCAAGCGTCGGAACGATGATTTGCCCCAAGGAGGCAAGGAACGCCCATAATTCGCGCGACTGGCTGTGACCACGATCCTGAAGGCGCACCGCGAATGCCTCGATCAGAAAGCGGCCCCGCAAGATGGTGAAAGCGGCAAAGAGCAACAGAGCAATGATCGGTGGCAGCGTATCAAGCAATTCATCGCGTTTGGTCTGGTCGGCCCAATTTGCCTGCACCTCATCCGTCAGACCCTTGCCCGAGGTGATCAGTGCCGTCAGGGCCGCAGGCCAATTGGCAGGGTTGACAGGCGTGGGCCAGAGTTGCAACAGGGCCTCGGCCTGCCGCTCACGTAGGGTCAGATCAATCTCGGCAATCAGCCCGTCAGCGCGGCTATATGCTTCGACGGCGGCAATGGCAGGGGCTTGCAAGACCGCAAGCTGCTCATTCAAGGCGGCGCGGCGGCTGGCGATATCCGGCGCTTCGGCAGTGCCGTCCGTTGGCACTGCCCCCAAGGCATCGATCTGGGCGCGCACCGTTGCCAGCCGGGCAGAGTTGGTGCCCTGCGCGGCCAAGAACTTGGCGCGCCAATCTGCAATTTCACTGCGCAGGGTTTCAAGCCGGATATCCGATGATCCGGGTTCCGCAATCAGATCATCGGCGGAGTTTGCGAACTTTTCCCACGCATCATAATCGAGCGCCGGCTCTGCCGTTGTTGTTTCTGGTAGGGCCCCGGTCGAGAAATTGGTTTGGGCACCGGCCAAAGGGGCGAAGCCAAACCATAGCAGACCAACAGTCAGGACCAGAAAAGCCCTGAGATATCCTTGCGTCGCCTGTCTCATTCTTCGAACACAGCCGGAAGCGCGCGGGTTTCCTTGTCCAGCCATTCCGGCACGGGCAAGCCCTTGGAGTGCAGGAATTCCGGGTTGAAAAGCTTGGATTGGTAGCGCGTGCCATAGTCGCACAAGACCGTTACGATGGTCTTGCCCGGCCCCATTTCGCGCGCCATACGTATGGCACCCGCGATGTTGATGCCGGATGATCCGCCAAGGCAAAGCCCCTCTTCCGCAAGCAGATCAAAAACGATCGGCAAAGCCTCGGCATCCGGTATCCGGTAGCTGAAGTCGGGGGTGAAGCCTTCGAGGTTTGCAGTAATCCGCCCCTGCCCGATCCCTTCGGTGATCGAAGTGCCGGGGCTGTCCATCTGGCCCGTGGTGTAGAAGGAATGCAGCGCGGCCCCTTCCGGATCAGCCAGACCGATCTTCACGCCCTTGGGCTGCAAGGCCAGCGCCATGCCTGCCAATGTCCCGCCAGAACCGACCGCGCAGATGAACCCATCCACCTTGCCGCCTGTCTGCTCCCAAACCTCGGGGCCAGTGGTTTCCACATGCGCCTGCCGGTTCGCCACATTGTCAAACTGGTTGGCCCAGATGGCACCATTTGGTTCGGTTTGTGCAAGTTTTTCTGCCAATCGGCCGGAATATCGCACATAATTGTTCGGATTTTTATAGGGCGCGGCAGGCACCTGCACCAGTTCCGCCCCCGCGAGCCGCAGCATATCCTTCTTTTCCTGACTTTGGGTTTCAGGAATGACAATCACCGTCCGGAACCCCATCGACGCGCCCACCAGCGCCAATCCGATGCCCGTATTGCCAGCCGTGCCTTCGACAATCGTGCCCCCCGGCCGCAACTGGCCCTTCGCAATCGCATCCTTGATGATGTAAAGCGCCGCACGGTCCTTGACCGATTGCCCGGGGTTCAGAAACTCTGCTTTACCCAAGATCTCGCAACCGGTCGCTTCCGAGGCTTTGTTGAGCCGGATCAGAGGGGTCTTGCCAATGGCATCTGCCAGATCGCTGTAAATGCGCATCCGATATTCCTTTATTCTGTTGCCCTTGGTGTAGGCGCAGACGGGCAGAAACTCAAGCGTTCCCCGTCTGCCCGTTGCGTCAATTCCCGCCGCAAAGGTCAAGGTTTCGTGACGCTGCCTTTAGCTTGGGATCGCAAGCGCGACCGTTCGCGCGCCAGCCAGTAATAGCTGATCAACAGCGGCGCGGTTGTCGCCTCGCCCCGCTGCACCAAAGCCTCGAAAGCGTCAAAAGCCAGCAAATGCCCCTTGATATCCTCTGCTTCGCTTTCTTCGCCCCCCAGAATGGCAGAGCCGTCCGGCAAATCCGTCAATGCAACATAGGAATAGAGAAACTCGGTCTTCGCACCAGG
>JBFHGI010000262.1:0-4372 GCA_041583175.1 Pseudorhodobacter sp.
CCTCTGCCGGAAGGCGCGTTTATCGGGCGGTCGCAAGTCATGGCGCGGGTGCAAAACAAGATCGCCTCCGTCGCTCAAAGCATGGCAACCGTCTTCATCACCGGCGAAAGCGGCACAGGCAAAGAGCTGTGCGCTTTGGCTGTCCACCAGCAATCCCCCCGCAGCGCAGGCCCCTTCATCGCGCTGAATTGCGGGGCGATACCGGCGGAGTTGCTTGAATCCGAAGTCTTCGGCCATATCAAAGGCTCGTTCACCGGTGCGGTATCGGACAAGATCGGCGCGGCTGCGGCAGCGGATGGCGGAACGCTGTTTCTTGATGAGGTCTGCGAGATGTTGCCCGCGCTGCAAACCAAATTGCTGCGTTTTCTGCAAACCTCCACCGTGCAACCCGTGGGTGCCACCCGTCCGCGCAAGGTCAATGTACGGATCGTCTGCGCCACCAACCGCGACCCCGCAGAAGCCGTGCGGCGGGGGCAATTCCGAGAGGATCTGTACTACCGGCTCTATGTCGTGCCGATCCACATGCCGCCCCTGCGTGACCGGCAGGACGATGTGATCGAGATTGCCGAAGCCGCCCTGCTGCGTTTCTCGCAAGAAGAAGGCCGTGGCTTTACCGGGCTGTCCTCCGAGGTGCGCACGCTGTTTCGCGAACTGGCATGGCCGGGAAATGTGCGACAAGTGCTCAACGTGATGCGTAATGTCGCCGTGCTTTATGACGGACCGCAGGTCGAACGCCATATGCTCCCCGAGGAAATCGCCGCGCAAACCTCTGCTGGCCTGCAAATGCCAAACGGAGAGAACGCCCCAAAAGCCGAGATGAATCTGGACGGTCTGCTCGGCCTGCCGCTGGCAGAAATCGAACGCAGGATCGTCGAGGCCACGATCGAGATGCATGGCGGTTCGGTACCCCGCGCTGCCCGCGTCCTCGATGTCTCACCCTCAACGCTCTACCGCAAACTGGATCAATGGGCCAAAGCCCGGCCCAAACCCTGACCCCATATCATCTGGTTAAAAATATCCTGGGGGTGAGCCGCGCGCGGCGAGGGGGCAACGCCCCCTTCCCCGGCCCGGCACCGCTCGCTCAGGCGAACTGCTCGCGCAGCAACCGTTCTTCCAGGCCATGGCCTTCGTCGAACAGGATCCTGTGGCGGATGCCCGGTTCGGACCGGATTTCCACCGAAAGGACTCCGGGCACTGACATGCTATCCGCATCGGCCCGCACGGGGCGCTTGTCCGGCTCCAGCACGTCAAAGCGCACCACGGCGGATTTGGGCAATAGCGCCCCGCGCCAGCGGCGAGGACGGAAAGCCGCAATCGCGGTCAGCGCCAGAACCTCGGCACCGATTGGCACAATCGGCCCATGGGCGGAATAGTTATAGGCCGTCGATCCGGCAGGCGTCGCCACCAGCGCCCCGTCACAGACAAGCTCTTCCAACCGCACGCGTCCATCAACCGAGATTTGCAGTTTTGCCGCTTGTGGCCCCGCCCGCAGCAGGCTGACCTCATTGATCGCCAGCCCCATGGCCACAGTGCCGTCCATCGTTTCGGCGCGCATTGCTAGCGGGTTGAGCACCTCTTCACCGGCTTCTTCCAGTCGTTGGGGCAAATCGTCTTCACCATAGGCGTTCATCAAAAAGCCAATCGTCCCGCAATTCATGCCATACACCGGGACGTCGAGGCTTTGCTTCTGATGCAGGGTTTGCAACATGAATCCGTCGCCGCCCAAGGCGACGATGTGGCTCGCCGCTTCCGGCAGCATATTGCCGTAGCGTGCGGTAAGCGCAGCAAGCGCCTTTTGCGCAGCCTCGGCCTCACTCGCCAGAAATGCAATCTTTGCCGCCACAATCCCCCCTTTGCCCGAACCTCGCCGGGCCGCTCCGCACAGTCTTGACGCCCGCTTGGGCCAAACTCAACCCCTCTGGCCACAATCAGCCTGAAAGCTGCGGTTTGAACCGCGTTAGCGCTAAAAGTTTCCCATGCGAAACGGCAATGTCGCCCAATCATGGCATCAAGGCGGATTCTTGCCTTTCCGTACCGCCCAAGCTGATCTAAACAGCGGCAATCTTTGGCCCCGCGACCTGATTGAGGAGACGCCCATGAACGCCCCCGCTGATACCGCCCACCGCGACGCCGGTTTCTTTAGTGAAAGCCTTGCCAGCCGTGACGCCGAGCTTTTCGGTGCCATCACCCTTGAGCTTGGCCGCCAGCGCGACGAGATCGAGCTGATCGCCTCGGAAAACATCGTGAGCCGTGCCGTGATGGAGGCGCAAGGCTCCGTCATGACCAACAAGTATGCCGAAGGCTATCCGGGTCGTCGCTATTACGGCGGCTGCCAATATGTCGATGTTGCCGAGAATCTGGCAATTGATCGCGCGAAGGAGCTGTTTGGCTGCGATTTCGCCAATGTGCAGCCGAACTCAGGGTCCCAAGCCAACCAAGGCGTGTTTCAGGCACTGATCAAACCGGGTGACACCATTCTGGGGATGTCTCTGGATGCGGGCGGTCACCTGACCCATGGCGCGGCGCCGAACCAGTCGGGCAAGTGGTTCAACTCGGTGCAATACGGCGTGAAGGAAGACACGCTGCTGCCCGATTATGACCAGATCGAAGCCTTGGCGCTGGAACATAAACCCGCGCTGATCATCGCTGGCGGCTCGGCCATTCCGCGCATCCTCGATTTCAAGCGCTTCCGCGAGATTGCCGATAAGGTCGGGGCTTATTTCCTTGTCGATATGGCGCATTTTGCGGGTCTGGTCGCGGCGGGTCTCTACCCCTCGCCCTTCCCCCACGCGCATGTGGCGACCACCACCACGCATAAAACCCTGCGCGGCCCGCGTGGCGGCATGATCGTCACCAATGACGAGGCGATTGCCAAAAAGGTCAATTCGGCCATTTTCCCCGGCATTCAGGGCGGCCCCTTGATGCATGTGATCGCGGCCAAAGCGGTTGCGTTCGGCGAAGCGCTGCGGCCGGAGTTCAAAAGCTATCAGGCGCAGGTCATCAAGAACGCGCAAGCGCTTGCCGATCAGTTGATGAAAGGTGGCCTTGGCACCGTGACCGGCGGCACCGATACGCACCTGATGCTGGTCGATCTGCGCCCCAAAGGCGTGAAAGGCAACGCGACAGAAAAAGCGTTGGGCCGCGCCCATATCACTTGCAACAAGAACGGCATCCCCTTTGATACCGAAAAGCCGACGATCACCAGCGGCATCCGCCTTGGTACCCCCGCAGGCACCACCCGCGGCTTTGGCGAGGCTGAATTCCGCCAGATCGGCGACTGGATCGTCGAAGTGGTCGACGGGCTGGCCGCCAATGGCGAGGACGGCAACGCGGCGGTGGAAGAGGCCGTGAAAGCCAAGGTGGAAGCGCTGTGCAAACGCTTCCCGATCTACCCGGACCTGTAAGGGTTTGCTGGACGGCATTCGAACAATGAAGGAAGGCACTAGGCAACTGGTTGCCTTCCTTTGTCTGAGCGCAGCTAGTCTCATCGGAAGTCAAACATACAAAGCGCAATTTTTGTGGTTTTTCTCGCGAGAGTATTCGTTTCTACCCGATCTAATCTCTGGGGTAATTGCCCTATCTCTGATCCGTCCAGTTTTGGTTGGCGACCTACATCACAGCCACCGCGTCAATGTAGTGACTTGGATCAATTTCGGCCTTTTATTCTATGTGACGGCTGTTTTTGCCAATATTGGCCTTGGTGGTAATACGTCACTTCTCAAAACCCCAAGCTCTATCCTCGTCCTTCTCGTGATTTTGTTCGCAAACCTGAATGTGAAACGCTATGGAGAATTGGTCGTTCCGATTTTGTTGGCTTTTGGCGCAATTAACATCAGTTCAGCTAGCAAGGCCATGGGCTTTCCCGGCTTCATACTGATAGGAACGGCAGCCATTGGATCAGCCTTTCTAATTGACCTGTCCCGAGTAAAGCAGGCTGTTTTAGGCAAGCCGAAAGACTAAGTTCTCGCTCCGCTAGTAGAAGTTCCCATGCGCCAGCTACACAAACACAACCTGTCCATTGAACGGCGCCTGGGCGATACCGTTCGCACCCGTTTTCCAGGGGTGTTTGGTGAACTCCTCATGTTCATCTTCAAACAGGCATGGGCTTGTCTGTTCGGCGGCTTGCTGCTGGCCGCGATCATCCTGTCGAAATACCTCTGGAACCCCGACTGGGCATTTCAGCGCTATGATTTCCTCTTTCTCTTCGCGATCACCATCCAAGCGCTGTTCCTGCGCTTCAAGTTGGAGACATGGGAAGAGGCGCGGGTGATCTTGCTGTTCCACCTGACCGGCACCGCGATGGAATGGTTCAAGGTCCATGCGGGATCATGGGGGTACCCGGAACCGGGTCTGTTCAAACTGATGGGCGTGC
>JBFHGI010000263.1:0-4364 GCA_041583175.1 Pseudorhodobacter sp.
CGCAAGAGATTGATCTTTTTGCGAGAAGCCGGACAGGCGTGGCGCATTGCCCCTGTTCGAATTGCAGGCTTGGGTCGGGGATTGCGCCGGTGCGGGCGATGCGGGATGCGGGGGTGAAGGTGGGCCTTGGCGTGGATGGATCGGCCAGCAATGACGCGGGCAATCTGGTGGCCGAGGCGCGGCAGACGATGCTATTGCAGCGGGTGTCGCGCGGCGCCGATGCGATGAGCGCGCGGGAGGCGCTGGAGATCGCGACTCTGGGCGGTGCGCAGGTTTTGGGGCGGTCTGACTGCGGGTCTCTGGAGATAGGGAAACGTGCCGATGTCGCCATTTGGGATGTTTCGGGCATTGAGGCCGCAGGGTCCTGGGACCCGGTGGCGTGTCTTTTGGCGGGGCCGTTGCGGGTGCGCGACCAGATCGTGGACGGGCGCGAGATCGTGCGCACGGGGGCGATGGTGACGATTGATCTGGCGGCAGTTGTCGCGCGGCAAAACCAGCTTGCCCGCCGCCTGATGGAATAGGCCTTGCACAGCGGCAGTGCTTTGGGCAGGAAAGGCCCAGAATTTGACAGGAGCGACCGATGACCCATGATTTCAAGGCGCAGCAGGCCGAGACCTTTGAAACCTTTGTCGAGATTGGCAAGATCGAGGATCTGCCGAAGCGGGCCGTCGTGAATTTTCTGTTTTTGGCCGAAGAGTTGGACGCACCTTTTGCAGCGGCGGCGAAGGCGCTGAAGGCTGCTGGCTTTGAAACCCATCTTGATGAGGATGGCGAAACGCTGGAAGCCCGCACCAAAGAGATGGAGATTTCCGCCGCTGCGATCTGGGCAGAAGAGAAACGGGCAACCGAGATTGCGTTGAAATTCGGTTTTGATCCGGACGGCTGGGAATTGGTGGAATAAGGCCCTATTCCACCGACTGACCGAACACCGCCATTGCCAGCCCAAGCAAGGCCAAGGCCGCAAAACCCGAACGCTTCGCGGCCTGCTCTGCCGTCAGCGCGGCTATTGCCGCTTGCAGCGCATAATAGAGGGCGAAGGCGCGTGAGGCATAGCTGATGATCTGGAACACACTGGAAAACCACGTCAGACCCAGCCCTACGGCGACCAAAAGCGCATAGGCCTGCCGCTGCGATATGCGGCCCTTCGTCAGCTCCTCAAACAAGCCGCCGGACGCGCTGGTATCGGCCACAGCCGCGCTGAACTGGGCGCTGAGGGCTGCGGCAACAAGCAAGACCGGCAGGATCGGTGCGACAACCGCCATCAGATCGATGATCGCGGTCTCGCTTAGCTCCATGTCGCTCGGCGCGAAGGAATAGGCCAGAAAGGTGATGTAGATCATATAGATGACGGTTGCGATGCCCTGGGCATATAGCATGGACGTGATGCGCATCGGGGCCGCGTATTTTTCCCCCAGATAGCGGGAGGTTTCAAACCCCTGTACGGTGACCACCAGCCCGAACATAACGGTCAGAGCCGCAAACCCCGACAGACCTGGTGCCGCGAAAGCCAGGTCCT
Organism: Pseudorhodobacter sp.; assembly: GCA_041583175.1. Taxonomy (GTDB): domain Bacteria; phylum Pseudomonadota; class Alphaproteobacteria; order Rhodobacterales; family Rhodobacteraceae; genus Pseudorhodobacter. The sequence goes on from JBFHGI010000263.1 coordinate 1,517, forward strand.
GCGCCTGGCCTCTTTGTGTGAAATACACCGCCAAGCCGGCCAGAAGCCCCATGATGATGGCGAGTTTGACGCCGACAGAGATTTGCTCCATCCGCTCCAGCGCGGAAAAACCGCGCAGCCAGCCCACGCATAGGATAACGGCAAAGACGGCCGTTGTCAGCAAGCGCGCGTGATAGTCTTCGTTCAGGCTGGTCAGGTTGACGCCAAAGGCCCCGAACAGGTTGAGGTAGTAGCTGACCGAGATGACATAGGCAAAGGCAAGCACCCAAGAGGAAGCGGTTTCCATGGCCTGAACGCCGTGCGGGCGGTGCTGTTCGGCGTCTATCAGTTTGATATTGTGCCGGATTGCGCTGCCGAACAAAAAGGCCACAGCACATAGGCCCGCCATGACCAAGGGCGCGTAGCCGCCGTAGCTGGTGGAAAGGATGGGCCCGAGTACCAGAAAGCCGCTGCCGATGATGGAGGCGAGCGGGGTGATTGTGGCCTGCCACAGCGGGGCCTTGGCGAGGCGGGGGTACATCAGCAACCCCGCCGTGGCGAGTGTTGCTGCCAGAATAAGAAGGTTGAGCATTCTTTCCCTTATTGCCTGCTTCGGGGCGTCATACCCTTTTGCCCGCGACCCAGACATCTTTGATCGCACGGTCATCGCCCATCATGATCGTCGGGAAAACCGATTGCCAGATGGTTTCTGCGCGGCGCGTGGCTTGCTCGATCGCGGGGGTGGAGGCAAGGTCGATCACGGTAATATCAGCCTCCATCCCTTTGGCGATATTGCCAATTTTATGATCGGCCCGTAAGGCGCGGGCCGAGCCCATCGTCGCCAGCCACCACAGTTGGGCCGGATGCAGGGCGACGCCGCGCAGTTGCGCCACCTCATAGGCGGCGGCCATGGTGCGCAGCATCGAGAAGGACGAGCCGCCGCCGGTATCCGTGGCCAAGCCCACCCGCAAGCCGCGCGCGACCATGGCTTCCATATCAAAGAGACCCGAGCCGATGAAGGTGTTGGACGTGGGGCAGTGGATCAGCGCGGCGCCCACTTCGGCCAGCCTGTCGACCTCTCGCGGTTCAAGATGGATGGCATGGCCGTAAAGCCCGCCCATCCCCAGAAGGCCGTGCGCCTCGTAAGTGTCCAGATAGTCGCGGGCCGTGGGGTAGAGCCCTTTGACCCATTCGATTTCGTCCGGCTGCTCTGACAGGTGGGTTTGCATCAGGCAGCTTTGGTTTTCCGTCCAGAGCGCACCGAGCGCCGAAAGTTGCTCCGGTGTGGAGGTCGGGGAAAAACGTGGGGTGATGACATAGGAGAGCCGGTCAACGCCGTGCCATTTGTCCAGCAGGCGCTTGCTGTCATCATAGGCGGATTTTGCCGTATCCTGCAGACCCTTCGGCGCGTTGCGGTCCATGCAGGTTTTGCCAGCATAGGCACGCAAACCGCGGGTTTGGGCTTGGGTGAAAAAGGCCTCGACGCTTTCAGGGTGAATGGTGGCGTAGGAACACACCGTTGTCGTACCATTTGCCAAAGTGAGGTCAAAAAACCGCGCGGCGATTTCGGCGGCATAAGCCGGATCGGCAAAGCGCATTTCTTCGGGGAAGGTGTAGGTGTTCAGCCAGTCGATCAACTGCTTGCCCCAACTCGCGATAATCGCGGTTTGCGGGTAATGCACATGCGGATCGATGAAGCCCGCCGAAATCAGCGCCTTGCCGTAATCGGTCACATTGGCTTGGGGGTAGGCGGCGCGCAGGGTCGCGGCATCGCCCACCTCTGCGATCTCGCCGCCGATCATCACCACGCCGCCTGAAGGGTTGAGCTTGGCGGCTGACGCCCCTTCCATAAACGGGTCACCGCTGTAGGAGAGGACCTGCCCCAAAATCAGTTCCGCCATTGTCGCCTCGTCTGTCTTAGGACCATTCGCAGGCAGTCTAAGCGCTTTTGCAGCCCGCGTAAATTTTCCTGTCACGTCTGTTTCTTTGAAGGAGTTTATCCTATTGTCGGGGCAATTGCGGCGAAGGGGAAGTTATGTCTGACGACATCGAAGAAATGGAAGAGGATGTGCTGGACACCCGCCGGGTCGAAGCGATTCAGGCTGCGGTAGAGGCAGAAGATGCCACCCGTCTGGACGAATTGCTTGACCCGCTGCACCCGGCGGATATTGCCGACCTTTTGGAGCAGATCGACCGCAGTGATCGCCGGAACCTGCTGCGGCTTTGGCCCGATGGTATCGATGGCGAGATTCTGTCGGAACTCGATGAGGGGATTCGCGAAGAGGTCATCGACCAGCTTTCGCCCACCGTGTTGGCCGAGGCCGTGCGCGAGTTGGACACCGATGATGTGGTGGACATTCTTGAAGACCTCGAAGAGGAAGATCACGACCGCATCTTGGGTGCGCTGGAAGCTGCGGACCGGGTTGCGGTTGAAAAGGCGCTGTCCTACCCGGATTATTCCGCCGGTCGTTTGATGCAGCGCGAGGTCGTGGTGGCCCCGAGTCATTGGAACGTCGGGCAAGCCATTGATTACATGCGCTCTAACGAGGGGCTGCCGGATCAGTTCTACCACGTGATTCTGGTCGATCCGCGGATGAAGCCGCAAGGCTATGTCACCTTGGGGCGTGTGCTGTCCTCGCGCCGAGATGTGCTGCTGAAGGATATCGAGGAGGAGAGTTTCCGGACCATCGAAGCGACGGAGCCGGAGGCCGATGTGGCTTATATCTTTAACCAGTATCACCTGATTTCCTGTCCGGTTGTGGATGAGAATGACCGGCTTGTGGGCGTTATCACGATTGACGACGCGATGAACGTGCTGGACGAGGAGCACGAGGAAGACATGCTGCGGATGGCCGGTGTCGGTGATGAG
>JBFHGI010000264.1:0-4354 GCA_041583175.1 Pseudorhodobacter sp.
AAGAAGATCTGCAAAAAGCCATCGAAGCGCTGGACGAAATGTAATTCAGCCGCTTGCGGAAAAAGGGAAGGGCCGCGCCAACCAGCGCGGCCTTTTTCATTGGCCTGATTGCAACTTCCCTGCGCTTTCTTTTCGGTCCAAATATCCCCGCCGGAGGCCCCCGGCCAACCACCAGCCGTCCGTTGAAAGGTCACGCCCCTATGCCCGAATTCCTTCCCGGCCTTCCCCAAGAACAGATCCTGGCCTTGCTGAGCAAAGCGCCGGGGAATGAATTGAAGTCGGGCAAGTTTGACAGCCCCGAATCCTCTTCGGCGCTGGCCGCCAATGCGTTTGGCTGGTTTCTGGAACGGCCAGAGATGCTGCCGCAGCTTCCAAACGGATTGGGGCAGGCCAAGTCCGTCGCTATCGAGGCCGAGATGCGCTTTCCTTGGGCCGGTGGTAAACACCCTTGGCTGGACGCCGCCATCACGACCGACCGTTATCTGATCGGTGTCGAATCAAAACGCTATGAGCCGTTCCGTCCGGCCAAAAAGAACGAGTTTGCCGAAAGTTATGATCGCAAGGTCTGGGGCGAGAACATGGAAGGCTACACCCGTCTGCGCCGGACCCATGCCAATGGCGCGCGGCGGTTTGCGGCGCTTGACGATGTGCAACTTGTCAAACATGCCTACGGCTTGCGCACGGAAGCGCAGCGGCGGGGCCTGCGCCCCGTCCTGCTCTACCTTTACGCAGAACCCGCCGCTTGGGCCAATGGCCGCGCCGTGGACCCGGCGCGGATTGCCGCCCACCGCGCCGACATCAAGCTTTTTTCCGAAAGCGTCGCCGAGGATGAGGTGATCTTTGCCGCGATGACATGGTCCGACATCCTCGCGATCTGGGGCAGGGGCAAGATGCCAGTTGCTGAACACGCAGCACGGGTGGCGACGCGCTTTGGTCCCCTGTAGCGTCGCGCTTGCTTTTGCTGTGAAATCCTCTTAATCTCTGGATGAAGGCATTGCCTTCATTTCCCCACATCAACAGCGACCCTTCCCGTGAAACGGTATCTCCGTTTGGCGTGAGCGGTGCTGAGAACGGAGGTTTCATGACACAGATTGAAAAGGCCAAGGTATTCGCGGCCCGCGCCCATGTCGGGCAGGTCCGCAAAGGGGCCGGAGCGGAACCCTATACGATCCATCTGGAGGAAGTTGCCAACCGCGTTACAGCCTATGGCGGCACCGAGCATGCCATCATTGCTGCATGGCTGCATGACACGGTCGAGGATTGCGCAACAACACCAGCCGATATCGAGGCGCATTTCGGTGTAGAGGTGGCTGCGATTGTGGCCCAACTGACCGATGACAAGGCGCTCGAGAAAGCCGAACGCAAGCGGATGCAGATCGTCAATGCGCCGGGTAAATCGCCTGCGGCAGCGCTGGTGAAAATCTGCGACAAGCTTTCTAACATTCGCGCCGTGGCCGAAACGCCGCCGCTCAACTGGCCAATAGAACGGCAATTGGCCTATCTGGACTGGGCGGAGGCTGTGGTTGCAGCATTACCAGCGGGTGCTGACCCCGCGCGCCCCGATTTTGCGGCACAACTGGCAGCGGCCCGCGCGCAGGTTGCTGCGCGGGCCTGATACGTTACAGCGTGATACGGAACCGCGCAAAGCCGTCGGCCCCTTCGCCTGCGGGTTCCACCGTCACACCCGGCACATCGCCTGCATATTCTGCACCACCCGGCCCTGTATCGAACAGGACAGTGGTGCCGGGCATCGCGGCAAAGCGCCAATTTCCATCGGCTGCCGGATTGATGGTGCCTTTTTCCACGATATAGCGCACCAGAACGTCACGGTTGGTGTCCGGCCCCTCAAACACGATGGTGGACCCATCCGCACCGGGGAAGGCACCACCGCCCGAGGCGCGATAGTTGTTTGTCGCAATCACGAAACGGGCCTCGGGGTCGATCGGGGCACCGTTATAGGCCAGATCCACGATCCGGTTAGTGCCTTCATTCACCACTGCACCGTCCTTGTCGAACATCGCAGGCTGGCTCAGGTCGATCTTATAGGTCACCCCGTCGATCACATCGAAATTATAGCTGGGGAAATCGGGGTTCAGCAGCACTTGGTCAGCACCGCCCGGCGTGATCTGGTTGAACATACCGGCCGAACGCTCCAGCCAGCCTTTCACCTGCGCCCCTGTCACAACCACGGCCCGCACGGTGTTGGGGTACAAATACAGGTCGGCGACATTCTTGATTGCCACATCCCCCACCGGCACATCGGTGTAATAGTCCGGCCCACCGCGTCCGCCGGCCTTGAACGGTGCCGCCGCCGACAGCAGCGGCAATCCGGCATATTCGGTTCCGGCAAGTTGTTGTTCTACATACCACATTTGCGCCTGCGAGACGACCTGTACCGAAGGGTCATCCGCCACGAGGGCGAAATAGCTGTGCAGCGGCGCATCGGTTTTGCCCACGGCGCGGCGGACATAGGTCAACGTTGCCTCATGCTCTGCCGCGACCGAGGCCAGAATAGCGGGGTCATCGTCGACCAAGGCAGTGATCGAGCGATCCTCATTGCGTTGCGAAATAGGGCGCGCCTCTGACGTATGGCTGACAATGCGCCACGTGTTTCCATCGCGTTCCAGCATCAGGTCGATCAGGCCCATATGGCTGCCCCAGAACCCGCCCATCACGCCCGGCTTGCCGGAAATCGTCCCCGCAGCAAGGTCAAGCCCGTCGCGGCCCTCGAAGGTCTTGGACGGGTACACCAGATGGCTGTGTCCGGTCAGAATGGCGTCGATCCCCTCCACCGCAGCCAAGGGAATCGCGGCGTTTTCCATACCGTCGCTATGGGCCGCCTCGCCAATGCCCGAATGGCAGAGCGCGATGATCAGCTCTGCGCCTTTTTCCTTCATTTCGGGCACCAGCGCCTGTGCGGAGGCGACGATATCGCGTGCCTGAACATTGCCTTCCAGATGTTTGCGATCCCAGTTCATCACTTGCGGCGGCACAAAGCCGATGATGCCGATCTTGATCGGGTGGCTTTCGCCGGCGCCATCGGTCAGCATCCGGTCGAGGATCACATAGGGCGGCAGCAGGGTTTCATCCTCACGCGCGCTGGCCCCTTGGGTTTTGGCGATATTGGCCGACACGACGGGGAAGGCGGCCCCCGCCAGCGAATTCATCAGGAAGTTGAGCCCATAGTTGAATTCATGGTTGCCAAGCGTCGAGGCATCAAAGCCGAGCGTGTTCATCGCGGCGATGACGGGATGCATGTCCCCCTCTTTCATCCCGCGCTCATAGGCGATGTAGTCGCCCATCGGGTTGCCTTGCAGGAAGTCGCCATTGTCCAGCAGCAGGGAGTTGGTCGATTCTGCCCGAACGGCAGAAATCAGGCTGGCCGTGCGCGACAGGCCAACCGTATCGTTCGGCTTATCGGCATAGTAATCATAGGGATAGACATGCACATGCAAATCCGTCGTCTCCATGATCCGCAGATGGGCCTGATTGCTTGCCGCCCGGGCGGAAAACGGGTGGAGCATGATAAGGCCAGCAGTGCTGGCAAGGAAATGGCGGCGGGAAAGTTGGATCGGCATGGTGAGTCCCCCAAGGATTTGACCGGATGGTTTATGAAACGCCTAAACGGAGACTGTGACAAGTGGGTGATGGCCCGGGCGTCACAGCCTCTCTTCAATGGGGGCAAGGCCACGCTCTATTTCCGAAGGCGAAGGTGGTGTATCCTTCTGGCAATCGCGAGCGATGGTTCCTGAAACGATTTCCCAACGGAGTTCGATATGACCGATCCCCTGACCTCTGCGCCGATTCTTGAAACGGAACGACTGACCCTCCGCGGACCACTGCAAAGCGATTTACCCGAGTATACCCGCTTTATGACGAGTTCACCGGCAATGCGCGCCCAGGGAGAAACGGTCAGTAAGGAGCAAGCGTGGTTTGGATTCTTGATCGGGGTTGGTCACTGGCAATGGCATGGTTTTGGGTTCTTCACGCTCGTCGAACATGGTCAAAGCCATCCCATAGGTCGCGTCGGTTTGCTCAAGCATTCAAACTGGCCAGACGTCGAGTTGGCTTGGCATCTCTTTGAAGGGGCCGAGGGCAAGGGATATGCGACCGAAGCCGGGCTGGCCGTTCGTCGCTGGGCCTATCAATCGCATGGTTTCAATCAATTGGTCAGCTATATCGATTACAGGAACCATCCTTCGCAAGCCGTTACAAAACGTCTTGGAGCACAGAGAAATGGTATGCGCGCTGAACATGAGCCTGACGCGGAAGTCTGGGTCCACCTGACGGAACCGGACTGTCCTCAATAAGCGCCGTGCGGAGCAAGGCGCATGACAGCGCTATATAAAAAGCC
>JBFHGI010000265.1:0-4344 GCA_041583175.1 Pseudorhodobacter sp.
ACGCCCAGCCGCATATTGCCGCCGCCATGCTCGGCAATCACGGCGCGTACTTCATTGGCGAAAACATCTGCCGCCGGGTCCAACTTGTCACCGCGATCAAAGTAGAACAGATCCGCTCCACTGCGCTGTTCGCGCACCAAAGGGTTGAATTTGCTAAGGAACATCGCCTGCTTGTAATCCCAGACGACCATATAGCCATCGGCACAGACCAGACAGGCGCGAAAGGCGTTATGGGTGTTCCACAGCTGCATATTGGTGCTGTCGGTGGCATAGCGGATGTTCAGCGGGTCAAACATCAGCACCCCGCCATAATCCCGCGCCACCACGCCCTGCACCAGCCGATCATGGCGAAACATCCGCATTGCCGGCAAATCCGGCAAGGCCAGCCCCGCCGCCGCCCATTCGGCATAGGCAAGCTGGGTTGGCCCGATTTCTACGCGGTCATTGTCATTCGGGCTGCCATCGGCCAAGCGGTCACCGCGCGTGGGGTCAATCTTGCGATGGGCGGAATAGGGGATGTTCATGGCGCTCACTCCCAAGCTGGTCTGGCAAAGTCTGGGGCCAAGCCAGGCCAGCGGTCTTGCCCAATCCCGACGCCGGAATGTCGCAATCCGCTTTGCATTTTCCCGCCCATTTGCGCAAACTGAGCCGATGAGCGCGATCTTGAACCAAACCCTCCCCGCCGAACCCTGGACCGATCCGCGCCTCGCGCGCCTGCCCGGCATATTGCCCACCGAGGGGGATATATGGTTCACGCCAACCGAAACCTACGCCGCACAAATGGCTGAACGCGACCGCCTGATCACCTGCGCCGCCCCTGTTCACGCCTTGCTGCCAGAGGCAGAGCCCGCCGCCGCTGAACTCTATGACCAGACGCTGGCAAGACTGCAGACCACCCAAGGCTTCACCCTTGGCGCCAATCACGTGACCCGCCCCGATGGGCAACAAATCGCGCTGGAGCGCTCAACCCCGCTTCTCACCCTCGGGCGCCTTCTGCAAGAAGACCTGTGCATTCTGACCAAAATGCAATCGGATGAACATATCCTGACGGGCGCAGTCCTGTGCTTTCCGGCCTCCTGGACGCTGGCCGAAAAAATCGGGCGCCCGATGTCTGATATCCATGTGCCAGTGCCACAATATGATGCCAATATAACCAAGCGCGTGCAGCGCCTGCTGGATGCCATTCGCCCCGGTCAGCCGCTCTGGCGGATGAATCACAATCTCTACGCCAACCCCGATCTCTTCCATCCACGCAGCGAGGCCGCGCCACGCGTCGACGCGACACCGCAGTACCTGCGCGCAGAACGCCAATGCCTGGCGCGCCTGCCCAAGACCGGTGCTATCGTCTTTTCCATCCACACCTATGTCCTGCCATTGGATCGCCTTCCACCCCAAGCACGGCAAAGCCTCATCGCCGCCCATGCCGACTAGACCGGCTTTCTTTTCGGTCCAAATATCCCGGGGGGAATTGGCCGCAAGGCCAAGGGGGGCAGCGCCCCCGCGCCCCGCCCAACCCAAAGGAACCCCATGACCCAGCTCAACCAACCTCTCGGTGGAAACCAGATGCCCCGTTTTGGCGGGCCTGCGACGATGATGCGGTTACCCGCCCAAACCACGGCCCAAGGGTTGGACGCCGCCTTCATCGGTATTCCGATGGATATCGGTACCTCGAACCGCCCCGGCACGCGTCTTGGTCCGCGCCAGATACGGGATGAATCAAGGATGCTGCGGCCCTATAATATGGCCACCGGCGCCGCCCCGTTCGATCATTTGCAAGTGGCCGATATCGGTGATGTGCCGATCAACACCTTCGATCTGAAGAAATCGGTAGACATCATCGCCGCCCATTACCGCGAAGTGCTGTCCCATGGTACGATCCCGCTGACTTTGGGCGGCGATCACACGCTCACATGGCCGATCCTGCGCGCGATCAAGGAAAAACACGGGCCAGTGGCCTTGATCCATATCGACGCCCATGCCGATATCAATGACCATATGTTCGGTGAAACGGTCGCCCATGGCTGCCCCTTCCGCCGCGCTTGGGAGGAAGAATGCCTTCTCAACGACAAGGTGTTCCAGATCGGTTTGCGCGGCACAGGTTATGGCCCCGATGATTTTGACTGGGCGCGGGACCAAGGTTGGACCGTGGTGCAAGCCGAGGCCTGTTGGCACAAATCACTCTCCCCTTTGATGGCCGAAATCCGTGCCAAAATAGGCGATGCGCCATGCTATCTGACCTATGATATCGACAGTCTCGATCCGGCCTTCGCCCCGGGAACAGGGACGGTGGAGCCGGGCGGTTTGACCACGATCCAAGCTCTTGAAATCATTCGGGGCTGTGCGGGCCTGAACCTTGTCGGATGTGACCTGGTCGAGGTGTCGCCGCCCTATGACCCAACTGGCAACACTGCTCTGATCGCCGCCAACCTGTTGTATGAGATGCTTTGCGTGCTGCCAGGTGTGCCCCAGCGCAGGGTTTGACGATCCGAACGGCCCCCGGATGGGTCCGGGGGCCGCCTTTCGTCCTATGCCAAAGCCAGATGCGGTTGCCCGTCCGAGGTTTTCTCGACCGTTTTGCCATTTGCACCGACCACCGCAGAAACTCTGCGTCGGTAAGAGGTGAAATGCTCGGAAGCCACCACATCGACCGGCGTGTCAAAGTCGATGGTTAACCGGTGCCAACCCGCAGCGCGGGCCGATGCAGCATGGATGCGACCCGTAAATGCATGGCCGAGGTAGCGGCCAGACACCGTTTGACCGATATGCCAGCCGGGGCTGTTGGTGCGGGGGGCCGCCGCAGCTGTGTTCCAGTCGCGCGCGCCCACAGATTGTGCCACCAGTTCCAGCGCGCGGCTGTGGCTGATGTCGGTTCCAGTTTCGGACAAGGCCTTGCGCAGCCGTTTGGCTTGCAGCTTCAGGGCCTCGGGTGAGGTGTAGTCTTGCATGATCTTGCCTTTCAAAGGGCCATGCGTCTCGCAATCGTTTCCCGCGTTACGCCTGTTCTGCATGACCAAAAGCTGATCTACATAAGACGGCTCTCACATTCAGGCTTCACCTTGGCATCTCTGCCTGCGGGAGGCGGGGGCCTGAACCCCACGACTGCTAAATGGGCAATGCCGGTGCAGATTGCAAGGCCAATGCCGAAGCGGGCAGTATCGGTGCCTTGTTCAGCCCTGCTGCGCCATGCAATATCTGTGCATCCTCGCGGCTAAGCTGCGCCAGATTTTCCGCCAAAGCATCGGTGATGCGCTCGACCGCCTCGGCCGAAATGGGGGCTTCTGCACGCTGCCACATGACGCCTCGTGTGTTTGCGGGCTGTTCGAAACGGTCCACCAGTTCAAGTGCGAGGTTACGGTGGAAGCGCGCCAGAGCAGGATTTGCGATCGCATCTTCATCTTTCGGGCTGACAGCAATCGTTAAAGTGAAACCTGACATAGGGTCCACCTGAGGAGCGACAACGAGAATAACTTTTGTCTGCGAAAATTCGGCCACCATAACCTCCTCGCAATCCCAGACGAGGGAATAAGCGCCGTGGGAGGCCTCATCCAGGCAGCTATCAAGGTTGCGAAGAACCGTCGAAATATTCAGGTGTGCTCCACCGTTGAAAATGATGTGGGCAATGAGCGTTGCTGTGTCTTGCATGAATGTCTCGTCCCTTAGCAGGTGCGCGGCGTCCCCGAAAAACAATCTGGGCTTGAATTGTGCAAAAACTTTGACGGAAAAAGTTCATTTTTTGTTAACCTTTGAGGTGACGCTACGTCACAAAGCAAAAAGCCGCCCCGAAGGACGGCTTTTCGTTTTGTTTAACTGCGCGGCGATCAGCAGGAATAGTACATCGCATATTCGATCGGGTGCGGCGTATGCTCGTAAGCATAAACTTCTTCCCATTTCAGCGCCATATAGCCTTCCAACTGGTCTTTGGTGAAAACGTCACCAGCGAGCAGATAGTCGTGATCGGCTTCCAGGCTTTCCAGAGCTTCGCGGAGCGAGCCGCAAACGGTCGGGATTGCGGCCAGTTCTTCGGGCGGCAGATCATACAGGTCTTTGTCGGAAGCCGGGCCCGGATCGATCTTGTTCTTGATGCCGTCAAGACCAGCCATCAACAGGGCCGCAAACGCCAGGTAGGGGTTAGCCGACGGATCGGGGAAGCGGGCTTCGACGCGCTTGGCTTTCGGCGATTCCGTCCACGGAATACGAACGCAGCCAGAGCGGTTGCGAGCCGAGAATGCACGCAGAACAGGTGCTTCAAACCCGGGGATCAAACGCTTGTAGCTGTTTGTGGACGGGTTGGTCAGCGCGTTCAGCGATTTCGCGTGCTTCAGGATGCCACCGATGAAATACAGT
>JBFHGI010000266.1:0-4338 GCA_041583175.1 Pseudorhodobacter sp.
AGGAATCGCGGCCCGAGATAACGCCCTCGATCTGCGCCCCCGTCATCACATCATCATCCATCCGCGCCTCGGCCAGCACAGACAGGGTTTCTATCGCGGCCTCGGTCAGTTTGAACTCCAGATCGTTGATATAAACCGCATTGCTTTCCCGGCTGATCAGCAGGCTGGAGACCAGAATCCCCGACCGCTGGATCGCCGAAATCCGCCGGTTCAGCGCGATGATCGTCACCAGAAAAACCAGCGCCGCCACCATCAAAGCGGTGGCAAAGACCAGCAATACGAAAATCACCACGCGATAGCTTGCCAAAACATCCGAAAAAGCCGTGCCGGACTGGGCAAGGATTTCCAGTAGCTTGATCTCGGCGCCCGTTGTCAGCCCGTCATTCTCTACAAACAAGCGTTCCACACGCGCATTGAAAGCGTTCGCATCGGGCAGGTTCAGGAACAGGAAAACGGCAGCGCCGAACAGGATCAGCACGATCGCCCCGATCCCGCCGGCAACCACCCGGTTGCCCGCCCGCAAACTATCAGAAGGAGAGGTAGTAAGCGCCTGCACTGGCTTTCCTTTCCGCAAGACCCTCGGGCCCGAAGATGGACAGGACGTTCAGCAGTGTCCAGCCCCGCTGCGCCAGCCTCGGCGCGATCACGCTTGCGGCGGCCGCCGCCGAACAAGCCGAGTCCGGCAGGGACATTACACCGTAATGCAGCCGCAAGGGGGGTTCTTGCTTGGCTTTGTAGTCGGCATAGCATTCTGCCTGCGCCGCCCCGGTTAGGGCGAGCGTGACCGTAAGGGCCACAAATCCTGTCTTCAGCCTGGCGATGGTCAGCGTCACGATCGCGATCCTCCTGATCAGCGGGTTTGGGCCCATCTGACCGAAAGCGGCACTGTTATTCAATATCAAGCCGCAAATTTGCCCCTGCTATCGCATAACTAACCGGCGATATTGCCTGACAATGCACCGCGGGGCGACGGTTGGTCATCACCTCAACCCGAAAGGAGCAGCCCCATGTCATACTTCCAACAACCCGCCCTGCGCCGCTTTACCGCGACCGTCGCCGCCGCCGCGACTGCGATGGCCCTGCTGACCGCCGCTGCCGTTCCCGCCCGCGCGGGTCAAGACAGCGATGATTTCGCCAAAGCGATAGCCGCGCTGGCCGCGATTGCCATCATCGGAACGGCGATCAACAAGAAGGATAATGACCGCAGACCTCCGGCGCATGTCGTCAATCCGCCGAAGCATGGTCACTATAGCCCGCCCCGCAATCAGCGCGCCAGCATCCTGCCTGCGCAATGCGCCGTTCAAATTCGCGGGCGGCGGCAAAGCGAAACTGTCTACCCCGAGAATTGCCTGCGCCGCGCCGGAATTGACCGCCGCTTGCCACAGCATTGCGAAGTGACGATTCAGGGGCGTGGCCATGGCCGTACCGCCTATGAGGAAAACTGCCTGCTGAATTCCGGTTTCCGTGAGCAAGGCCGCCGCCGTCACTGACGGTTGTGCCGGGGTGCGCCGTTTGTCCTTCTTCAGGCGCACCTTGACTGGGGCGGAGGGGTGAGCAGCCTCCGCCCCCTTTTCTTTTCGTGGCCAATCGGGTTTGGTCGCCAAATGACAAAGCAGGACCCGACAGATCAATACGAACGCGCCGCCCAAAGCAGGGGGGCAAAGTGCATTGCAGGCGTTGACGAGGTGGGGCGTGGCCCGCTTGCGGGGCCGGTGACAGCAGCTGCCGTGCGGCTGTTGCCGGGGCGGGTGCCCTCGGGCCTCAGCGATAGCAAGGCCCTGACGGCCAAACGCCGGGACGCGCTGTTCGATCTGATCATGGCAGAGGCAGAGGTTTGCATCGCCCATGCCACGGTGGAGGAGATCGACAACCTCAACATCCTTCGGGCCAGCCATCTTGCGATGGAGCGTGCGCTGCGTGGTCTTCCCACCCCGCCGGATTATGCACTGATCGACGGCAACTTGTTGCCCCGCGATCTGCCTTGCCGTGGGCAGGCGATCATCAAGGGGGATGCTTTGAGTCTGTCGATTGCGGCGGCCTCGATTGTGGCAAAGGTGACACGCGATCGGATCATGGTGGATTTGGCGCAACAGCATCCCGGCTATGGCTGGGACAGAAACGCCGGATATCCGACAAAAGAGCATCAATCCGCGCTCCTAAATCTTGGGGTGACCGCGCATCATAGACGTTCGTTCAAGCCGGTACACAATATCTTGTATCAAGATAAATCTGTAACCCCTTGATTCAATAAAGAATTTGACGGCGAATCAGGAATGACTCATCTTTGACCTCAACAACACGACGCAAAATGCGCGGAACAGAGGCAGAGATGACGACAAAAACGAAGACACCGGAGGCGGCCACGCTGCCGTTGAACCAGATCCTTGCAGGTGACTGCATTGAAGCCATGAACAGCCTGCCCGCCGGCTCGGTTGATCTTATTTTTGCGGACCCGCCTTACAATTTGCAGTTGAAGGGTGACTTGCATCGCCCCGATAATTCCAAGGTGGACGCGGTCGATGATCACTGGGACCAGTTTTCGAGCTTTGCGAAATACGATCAGTTCACGCAGGCCTGGTTGGCGGCGGCGAAACGCTTGCTGAAACCGAATGGCGCTATTTGGGTAATCGGTTCATATCACAATATTTTTCGTGTTGGCGCGACCTTGCAGGATCAAGGGTTCTGGTTGCTGAACGATGTGGTTTGGCGCAAATCGAACCCGATGCCGAACTTCCGTGGCAAGCGCCTGACCAATGCGCATGAGACGCTGATTTGGGCCAGCCGCGATGAAGGCGCGAAATATACGTTCAACTATGAGGCGCTGAAAGCACTGAACGAAGGGGTGCAAATGCGCTCTGACTGGGTGCTGCCGATTTGCACGGGGCATGAGCGGCTGAAAGATGAGGCAGGCGATAAGGCCCACCCGACCCAAAAGCCGGAAAGCCTGCTGCATCGCGTCCTGATAGCGACCACGAATCCGGGTGATGTGGTGCTGGACCCGTTCTTCGGCACAGGAACCACAGGGGCTGTTGCAAAAATGCTTGGCCGTGATTTCATCGGGATCGAGCGCGAAGAAGCCTACCGCAAGGTCGCCGAAAAGCGGATTGCCAAGGTGCGCAAATTCGATGCTTCGGCGCTGGAGATTACTGGCTCCAAACGCGCGGAGCCACGCGTGCCCTTCGGGCAGGTGGTGGAACGCGGTATGCTCCGCCCGGGCGAGGAATTGTATTCCATCGGCAATCGCTACAAGGCCAAGGTGCGTGCAGATGGCACGCTGGTCGGCAATGATGTGAAAGGGTCGATCCATCAGGTTGGCGCCGCGATGGAAGGCGCGCCAAGCTGCAACGGCTGGACCTACTGGCATTTCAAGCGCGAAGGCAAGATGGTGTCTATCGACATCCTGCGCCAGCAAATCCGCGCCGAGATGGATGAGAGCCGCCCTCACTGATCTACACCCGTTTTAACAGTTTACCGCCTGTGTCAGGGGCCGCCCCTGACACCACTTTCCCGCCATGCTTGCATGGCGGGCTTTTTTCGTTAGGGTGGGCTAAATCGCGAGGGAAAGTTCGCCCATGCGGGTTTTGTGACGACCATAAAAGATTGAAATTAAAAGAATACGTTTTCACGACAGATATTTATTGGATTTGCCCGCGCATCATTCGACAAAGGCCATCAAGGTGGCTCACCCGCGCCCGCAGACCGCATCGATAACGGGAGCGACAGATCATGCGCATCGTCAGTGAGCCTCAGGCGTTATGGGATAAGTTCGATGCCTCGAT
The DNA here is from genome assembly GCA_041583175.1 of Pseudorhodobacter sp. Lineage (GTDB taxonomy): Bacteria > Pseudomonadota > Alphaproteobacteria > Rhodobacterales > Rhodobacteraceae > Pseudorhodobacter. The sequence goes on from JBFHGI010000266.1 coordinate 3,780, forward strand.
CGGTCCGATCGCGGTGCAACTGGAACGGCAAATGCGGATGCCCCGTTCCCGGCGGCGGGGCTTCTCGGGGATGATCGGAAAGTTTGACAAGCAAGTGATCCAGTTCCGAAATGAGTTGTCGGAGATGGAGCGGGACTTGCGCCGCACTCTGAAGGGGCCAAAGGCCAAAGGCGTTGACAGTGCCGATGTCCGCCTGCTGCGGCTCTTACGGCGGCGGTTTCACATGATGCAGCGGATATCGGAGACGATGCAGCTTATTTCCAAAGGCAAGCAACGCCCGCTTTATGCGCCAGTCCGCAAAGCAAATGACGTTGAGCGGGTGCAAGCCTTCGCGATAGATACGGCGATGGCTTTCTTGCATCGGCTGATCAATCCGAACCCGCAATCAGAGGCCGCCAAAGAGATTGGCTGCTTTTCCGATATACCCCTCAGCAGTTCCGCCTTCGTCGCCCATGCCCACGCGGCTTTTCGTGTGGCCCTCGCGCAGAAACGTCCAGAACCGTTACGGTTCTTGGATGTGGGTTGTGGTGGCGGCATGAAAGTTCTGTTGGCCGCGGAG
>JBFHGI010000267.1:0-4338 GCA_041583175.1 Pseudorhodobacter sp.
GCAATCACAGTGCTTGTGATGTGCAATGAATGGGGTGTGGCGGGATGGGCGGTAGCGGTGAAGCCATTGCTCGTGCTTGCCTTGATCGCAATCTTGACCTTCCAAGTGCAGTCGTCGCGCAAAGCTTTTGTTGCTGTGGCGATTGTGATGAGTATCGCGCTGGCGGTGACCAACGGGGATTGGCGTGAAATTGTGCGCAGAGGGCTGGACGCGGCAGCTTTCATCGGTGCGTTTTTTGCGGCTTTGTCCACGTTGCGCAATGTGGCGCAGACATCTCCCGCGATTCAGCGGGCCGGCATGTTTTTGGCAGGCCAGCCCCCGGGACGCCGCTATGCAGCGCTGACGCTGGGGGGGCAAGCCTTCGCGCTATTGCTGAATTACGGCTCTCTGCAGCTTCTGGGGGCGCTGGCAATGGGTAGTGCAAAGGCCGAGCCTAACGCGGAAATCAGGCAGCACCGCATTCGCCGGATGTTGTTGGCAATCCAGCGCGGATTTGTGTCGACGCTGCCGTGGTCGCCCTTGTCCTTTGCAATGGCGATCTCAACCAGCGTGATACCTGGTACAAGTTGGGCGCAAGCCTTGGCTCCGGGCCTGATGACATCCATTTTGTTGGCGGGAATTGGATGGACCTTGGATGCAGTGTTCAAGCCGCGCTTAACGGTGTCACCTGTGCGGACAGAACCGGAAGGTACTTGGGCCACAATGTTTCCGCTTCTTTTACTTCTGACTGTGCTTGTGGTCGGAGTCGTCTCGTTACATGCGTTATCGGACGTGCGGATTGTCGGGCTTGTCGCAGTGCTGGTGCCTGCCATTGCCCTTGTCTGGATGCTGATCCAGCACTGGGCTGTTGCGCCTTTCGCAAGCGCCGCCACCCGTATTCGTGCCTATGCCTTGGAGGAATTGCCCGGCTACCGTGGAGAGTTGGTTCTGTTGATGATGGCGGGCTATATCGGGACTGTCGGTTCACAGTTGCTGGGGCCGTTGATGCTGAGCGTGGGGCTGGACCTTTCGACTGTGCCACCTTGGGTGATACTGGTGTCATTCGTCTGGATCATTCCGCTGGCGGGCCAGATTGGAATGAACCCGATTCTGGCAGTCACGCTGATCGCCCCGCTTATTCCCGATGCTGCGAGCCTTGGCGTGCAGCCCACAGCGCTTGTGGTGGCCTTGACGGCGGGCTGGGCCTTGAGCGGTGCCAGTTCGCCCTTTACCGCGACGACGCTTCTGATCGGATCATTCGCGGGGATCAGCGCGCTTAAAGTCGGTGTTGTCTGGAACGGGGCCTATACAATGATATGCGGGGCTGTGCTCTCGGGTTGGGTCTTGATTTACGCTTTCGCTTTGTGAAAGCGCGATGCGTTCAAAGAGGCTGCCGCCTGAGAGCCGCGCCAACCATGAATAAGCGTTTCAAAATCAAACTGCTTTGCAACACAGGAGGCAGGCGCATCAGTCTTTTGTTTTCCGCCCCATGACCAGCCAAGGAACAATCCCCAAAATTATCAATACAATAGCCGTGGATAGGATCGCTGTCGCCTCTAGCCCCAATCCGGCGAGTACGCCAATGCCTGCAGTCGCCCATATACTGGCGGCGGTTGTCAGGCCGACGACCTGATCTTGCGAGACCCGTGTGATAATCGCCCCGGCCCCCAGAAAGCCGACGCCTTGAATGACCCCTTGTAAGACCCGGGACATATCTTCTATCGGCATGCCGCTTTGCAGCGGTCCGATGACGAAGAGCGCGGCTCCGACGGCGACCAGCATATGTGTCCGAATACCTGCACTTCTGGCCTTCAATTCACGCTCATAGCCAAGGATTCCACCAAGTAAAGCAGCCAGAACCAATCGAACGGTGATCAGGGTCAGCGTCGAAAGGTCCGGTACGTCCGAAAACTCACGGGTGATGCTCGCCCAAATCTCTTGTCCCAATATGTCCTCCTCTGCGCGACTTATAGTCAGGCTTTCGGTAGTTCGATGGGTGGTAGGTCGGGGGCCTCATTCGGTGGGTCAACGGGGCGTTCCGGCGGCGCCTTTGCGGGCAGGTCAGGCAACGGGTCGTCCGGCACCTCAATCGGGGCGTCAGGTTGGTTTGGGTCCGGGATAGGGCGTTTGGGCATGGGAAGGTGCTTTCATAGGGCTGAGTCAAAGCAAAAGCCGCATGGCTTTTACGTTGTAGCAATGGGTGCCGCCCTTTACGGGCGCGCGCCATCGCGCAGAACTAACGGGAAAGACCTAACTTGGTTCCCTTCAACGGCAGTCTCACACCCGGGCGGGGACCATCTTGCCAATCATTTCCAAAAGGTCGCCATCGCGAAACGGTTTGGTGATGACTTGGCATTGCCCAAGTTGCGCGGCGGCAGGAACGTCAACACCACCTGTCGCAAAGATGACAGGCAGATCAGGAAGGAACTGACGCGCCTGAGCGGCCAGTTCCTCGCCTGATGTGTCGGGCAGGCCAACATCGGTGATCAGAATATCGATGGGATTGGCTTTCAAAAGCTCCAAAGCCGCCGTCGCTTTGCCGGCTTCCAAAACTTCGCAACCGGCGGATTGCAGACCTTGCGCCATATCCATCCGGATAAACACATCGTCTTCGCACAATAGAACGCGCAGCCCGTTGCTCCCACCCTTTTTAGGTGCGGCAGCCGCCCTGTGGCTCGCAGCTGGTTCCGACGTCGGCATCGCTTTGCCCCTAATGCCCAGAACATCGCGGATCTTCTGCCCTAAGGTCTGTTGCGTATAGGGCTTGCCCAGTAATTGCACCCCTTCGTCCAACTGCCCGTCATGGACGATTGAGTCCTGCACATATCCCGAGGTGAACAGCACCGGTAAATCCGGCCGCAAGCCGCGGATCGTTTCAGCGAGGTCGTGCCCCGTAACTTGCCCCGGCATCACCACATCTGTGAACAGAAGATCAATGGACGCGCCGCTTTTCACAATGCCAAGTGCCGTTTCCGGGTCGGGCGCTTGCAGGATGGTATAGCCGAGGTCGGACAGCATCTCATACGCTGTTTCACGCACGTCATCATCGTCTTCGACTAGGAGTATTGTTTCGGTGCCGCCAACCCGCCCATCAATACCCGAGCTATGGGCTGTCGCCTCTTTGGCCAGTGATCGCGGAAGGTAAAGCGTGACGGTGGTGCCGTTACCAAGCGTGCTGTCAATCGTGACATGCCCGCCGGATTGTTTGGCGAAACCGTAGACCATCGACAGGCCAAGACCGGTGCCGTGTCCATCTGCTTTGGTAGTGAAAAACGGCTCAAAAATCCGGTCCAGAACCTCTGGCGCAATACCGGTCCCTGTGTCGGTGACGGAGAGCGACACATATTGCCTGCGTTCCAGCCCGGGGCGTTGGCGCTCCGCAGTTTCGCTCAGGTCGATGTTTTCGGCACGAATCGTCAAAGTGCCCTGACGGTTCATCGCATCGCGGGAGTTGATCGCAAGGTTGAGAACGGCATTCTCCATGTTGTGGGGGTCGACATTGGTGTTCCAGAGATCATCGGCGAAAGAGGTCTTGATCTCTATCCCTTCACCAACGGCACTGCTGAGAATATCTGCCGTATCCGCAAGCAGGTGCTTGAGGTTGGTGACAACGGGCGCAAGCGGTTGCTTGCGGGCGAATGACAAAAGCTGCGATGCAAGCGTCGCGCCGCGTGTCACGCTTTTCAGCGCCTGATCCAGCCGCTCGCGCCCGCGTGTACCTTCTGGAAATTCGCGGGCGACGATTTCCAAGTTGCCGTTTATGACCTGCAACAGATTGTTGAAATCATGGGCAATGCCGCCAGCCAAGGCACCAATGGCTTCCATCTTCTGGCTTTGCCGTAGGGTGTCGTGCAGGGCCTCCAATTCCTGATTGCGCTTAGCGACGCGGCTTTCCAAAGTGGCGTTCAGCCGTGAAATTTGGTCTTCGACGGTTTTGCGCTCTTCGATATCGGTGTTGGTGCCGACCCAGCCAGTGAGCTTACCACTTGCCGATTGCAACGGTGATGCTCGAACCAAATGCCACCGGTAACTCCCATCCGATTTTCTGATGCGGAATTCCGTTTCATATTCCTTGCCAAGTTGGATCGCATCGGCCCATTTTTTTGCAGCCATTTCAAGGTCATCCGGATGAACGGCGCGGGCCCAATTCTCGCCGTACAACTCTCCCTCCCGATAGCCAGTATAGCGATAGATTTGGTCGTTCAGCCAAGTCAGACCGCCGTCCTGATCAGCTGTCCAAACGTGGTTTGGCATCGTCTGCGCCATTTTCCTGAACTTTTCGCGGGTTGCGATTAGCAGGTCTTCGGCTTGCTTCTGGCCAGTGACATCATGCCCCTGAACAAAAATGCCGATAGAGGC
>JBFHGI010000268.1:0-4301 GCA_041583175.1 Pseudorhodobacter sp.
GATTACCGCCTGATGATCAACGGTCTAGTCGATACACCGCTGGTCTTTACTTACGCCGATCTGGAACGCTTTCCCCGTGTCACCCGTACCTTCTTTCTGGAATGTGCCGCCAATACCGGCATGGACTGGGCCGGCGCGCAGCTCAACGGCTCGCAGTTCACCCATGGCATGATCCATAACATGGAATATACCGGCGTCACCCTGCGCACGCTTCTGGATGAAGCAGGAATCAAACCCGAAGGCACATGGCTTTATGTCGAAGGGGCCGATGCCTCGTCGAACGGGCGTTCCATCCCGATGGAAAAGGCGCTGGACGATTGCATGATCGCATTCAAAGCCAATGGCGAGGCGCTGCGCATGGAACACGGTTATCCGGTGCGTCTGGTCGTGCCGGGTTGGGAGGGAAACCTCTGGGTCAAATGGCTGCGCCGCATGGAAGTCACCGACGCGCCCGTAGAAAGCCGCGAGGAAACCAGCAAATACACCGACACGATGGAAGACGGCACCAGCCGCAAATGGACTTGGGTGATGGATGCGAAATCCGTTGTCACCTCGCCCAGCCCGCAAATGCCGATCACCCATGGTCACGGCCCCTTGGTCATCACCGGGCTTGCATGGTCAGGCCGTGGTCCTGTCACCCGCGTGGACGTATCGCTGGACGGCGGCAAGACATGGAAAGAGGCACGGCATGCCGCCCCCGGTCAGCCGATGGCAATGACCCGCTTCTACTTCGATCACAACTGGCAGGGCGAAGAGATGCTGCTGCAATCGCGCGTGACCGACAGCACCGGCTATGTCCAACCGACCAAGGCGCAACTGCGCGAAGTGCGCGGCGTGAACTCGGTCTATCATAACAACTGTATCCAAACCTGGTGGGTCAAACCAAACGGGGAGGCTGAAAATGTCGAAGTTTCTTAATCTGGCTCTTGCAGCAACATTACTCGCAACCCCTGCTGTAGCAGGTGAATTCGGCCTCGGCCGTCCCGCCCTGCCCGAAGAAATCGCCGCATGGGACAAGGATGTGCGCCCCGATGGCCTTGGCCTTCCCGAAGGCTCTGGTGACGCGATAGCCGGCGAGGAAATCTTTGCCGAGAAATGCGCGTCCTGCCACGGCGATTTTGCCGAAGGTATCGACAACTGGCCCAAACTTGCGGGCGGCATGAACACGCTGAACCGCGATGACCCGTTGAAAACCGTGGGCAGCTACTGGCCGCATCTTTCCACCGTCTGGGATTACGTCAACCGCTCCATGCCATTCGGAGAGGCGCAATCACTGGAACCGGATGAAGTTTACGCCATCGTCGCCTATATCCTCTATTCCAACAACCTGATCGAGGACGACTACGTTCTGTCAAAGGAAAATCTCGCCGCGTTTGAACTGCCCAACGCGGACGGCTTTTTCATTGATGACCGCGAGTCCACCGAATACGCGCAGTTTTCGCACCCTGCCTGCATGGAAAACTGCAAGGATGAGGTGAAAATCACCATGCACGCAACCGTGCTGGACGTGACACCCGGTGATCCCACGGATGATGATCCGGGCATGTCGGCAGGCGAGGTGGAAGAAGCCGCTGCGCCCGCGGAACCAGCGGCCGAAGTGGCGGCGGTTGATCCGGAACTGATTGCGGCAGGCGAGAAGGTCTTCAAGAAATGCGCGGCATGCCACAAGGTCGGTGAAGGCGCAAAGAACAGCACGGGCCCTATTCTTAACGGTGTCGTCGGCAACGCTCTGGGCGCGGTGGAAGGTTATAAATACTCTCCCAGCCTGGTCGAGGCTGCCGAAGGCGGCCTGATCTGGGACGACCAGACCCTGCATGACTTCCTTGAAAAGCCTCGGGCCGTGATCGCCAAAACCAAGATGTCCTTTGCGGGTCTGAAAAAGGCCGAAGACCGGGATGCCGTGATCGCCTATCTGTCCACGTTCGAGAAATAACATGGCGAGGGGGTATCAAATCCTCCTCCCCCTCCTCGCAGCGCTTTCCACAAGCGCTGCGGCGGAAACCCTTGGCGATGCCACCAAAGGCGCAGAGGTTTTTGCCCGGCAGTGCAAGCAATGCCATATGGTCGGCCCGGATGCAAAGAACCGGATCGGGCCCAGCCTCAACGGTATCTATGGCCGACGCGCGGGTTCTGTCGATGGCTTCAATTATTCCAAATCCATGGCCCGCATGGGGGCGGACGGGCTGGATTGGACGATAGAACGCCTTGATGCCTATATCGACAATCCCAAAGCCCTCGTTTCCGGCACCCGCATGAATTACCGCGGGCTGAAAGACGCCACACAGCGCCACGATCTCATGGCCTTTTTGCGCGACTACTCCGACAGCCCGCAGAACATACCCGAAGCAGAACCCACCGCCATCCGCACCGTGCCCGAGCTTTCACCCGAGATTCTGGCGATCCAGGGTGATCCGGAATACGGTGAATACCTCTCGGCCGAATGCACCACCTGCCACCTGCGCGATGGCGGTGCCGATGGCATCCCCTCTATCACCAACTGGCCGGAAGAGGACTTTGTTGCCGCCCTTCATGCCTATAAGATCAAACTCCGGCCCCATCCCGTCATGCAGATGATGGCAGGCCGCCTGTCGAATGAGGAGATTGCGGCGCTCGCCGCCTATTACGCAACAATCCAAGACTGAAACATAACGGGAGGAAGACAAGATGACACTGAACAGAAGACTATTTCTAGCCACGCTGACAGCCACACTCGCCGCCCCCATGGTGCATGCCCAAACCCGCCCGCGCGTCGTGATTGTCGGCGGTGGTGCAGGCGGGGCCACCGCCGCCCGCTATCTGGCGAAGGATAGCAAAGGCGCGCTGGATGTGGTGCTGATTGAACCATCCCGCACCTATTTCACCTGTTTCTTCTCAAACCTCTATCTCGGCGGCTTCCGCAGCTTTGAAAGCCTTGGCCACACCTATGGCAAGCTGGCCGCCGATTATGGCGTCAATGTCGTGCATGATTACGCCGTGGGCGTGGACCGTGATGCCAGAACCGTCACGCTCGCCTCGGGGTCCAGCATCGCCTATGACAAGCTGGTCCTGTCGCCGGGCATAGATTTCGTCGAAGGCTCGGTTCCCGGCTGGTCACTTGCCACGCAAAACCTGATGCCCCATGCCTATAAAGGCGGTAGCCAGACCCAGCTCTTGATGGCGCAACTGGCCGCGATGCCCGAAGGCGGCACCTTTGCCATGGTCGCCCCGCCCAACCCTTACCGCTGCCCCCCCGGCCCTTATGAGCGGATTTCGATGGTCGCCAGCCACCTGAAGGCCAATAACCCGACCGCGAAAATCCTGCTGCTCGACCCAAAGGATAAATACTCCAAACAAGCCTTGTTCGAAGAAGGCTGGAACAAGCACTACTCCGGCATGATCACCCGCATCGGCCCCGATATGGGGGGAAATGCAATCGAGGTACGCCCCGATACGATGGAGGTCATTGTGGATGGCGAGGCCGAGAAAGTGGACGTGTGCAACGTCATCCCCGGCCAGCGCGCCGGAAATATCGCAAGCATTGCCGAGGTAACAGACGGCGGCTGGGTGCCCGTTCACCCCGACAGCATGCTCTCCAAAGCAGATGAGAATATCTATGTGCTCGGCGATTCCTCGAACCAGGGCGATATGCCGAAATCCGGCTTCTCGGCCAATAGCCAAGCCAAGGTTGCGGCCAACCACATTCGCGGCGCGCTCACCGGATCAACGGTGTTCCCCGCGAAATACTCCAACACCTGCTGGTCGCTGATCGCCGCCGATGATGGTGTAAAGGTCGGGGCCAGCTATGAGCCGACGCCCGAAAAAATCGCCTCTGTGGAAAGCTTTATCAGCCAGACAGGCGAAGATGCCGCCCTGCGCAAGACGACCTATGAGGAAAGCATCGGCTGGTACACCGGCATCACGACCGACATGTTCGGATAATGCGTTCATGGCGGGCCACATCCCATGGCCCGCCGCTTCCCAAGGATGAATAAAATGAAACGACGCGACTTTCTGGCGCTATCCGCCGCTGCCCTTACCCTGCCCCGCGCAGGTTTTGCCGCCTCTGAACTGGCTTTGGGCGAGGCGAAGCTGATCACCCTGTCAGATGGCAACCTCACCCTTCCCGGTGATTTTGTCCTGGCCGCGATGGACCCGGCAGAGGCGGCAGCGATGCGCCAGAAATACAACCTCACCGCTGACAGCTACACCCCGCCCTGCAATCTGACCCTGTATCAGGACGGCACGCGCAACGTGCTGTTTGACGTTGGCGCAGGCCCCGATTTCATGCCCTCAGCCGGTAAGCTGGACGCAGCACTAGAAGC
>JBFHGI010000269.1:0-4290 GCA_041583175.1 Pseudorhodobacter sp.
CGCGTCGAGCGGTGCGAACACATCCGGGGCCGGCAGAACGAACAGGCCGGACTTATGTTCCACAATGGCACGCTTTACAAAAGCCGCATCAGGTGTGGCCCCGTTCAGCAGCAGGTCCGAAAACGCGGGGGAATCCGCGAGATCAAGGGCCGTTGCCACCATGCCGTTCTGGATATCCAGATCAAGCAGAAGCACCTTCTCGACAAACTTGCTGGAATTTGCCAACTCGGTCGCGAGGTTGACCGCAACAGTAGACGCCCCTGCCCCGCCCCGGGCGCGCAGCACCGGAATGATGGAGGCCATGCGTGTCGGGGCCGCTGCGGCAGCCTCGTCTTCGGATGTCTTGGCAAGCGACGCCACAGGAGGCGCGCTCATCAACTTCGTCTCGATATCGGCAACCTCTTCGAAGGTCGTTTCCTGCGGGCGCGGAGCGGCGGGCTTTTTGGCGGCACGGCCCTCGGCAGGCACCAGAGAAGACAGAGGCAGAACTTCCTGCACACCCGCCTCCAGATAGGTCTGCACCCGATCCGCATCCAATGCGCCCGGCATCATGCCAATAAAGTGGAGCGCCACATCAGGCATTGCCTTTATCGTACGAATTGCCGCGAAATCCTGATCACTGCAGGTCTCAAAAGTGATGAAATCGAACTTTCTCAGGTTGTAGGTCGGGTTCTCGACAATCTCTGCCAGTGTCTCGGTCACCAGCAAGACATCCGCTTCGCGCGACAGCACAGCTTTGACGGCTGGTCCGATTTCCGGCGTCTGACATACCAACAAGACCTGCATCGCCGCTGGCTTGGGCTGCGCGGCGGTTTCCAACATGTCATCAAGGCTGTTATATGCAAATGTCATAACATCGCGTCCTTATCTAAGATCTTCGGCTGGAAGGGAGGCATTCATTGAGGGGAAACGGATCGCCGTTCCCAAGCTGCTTGCATTGGCGGCCCCGGCAAAGGCAGCAAGCCCGCCGAGCGGTGAAATGAACTGGAAATCGAGGCCGGTCAGCTCTACGCTGACGACAGGCGAATAATAGGTGCCGACGCGGTTCAGTGCGGGATCGTAGCGATAGCTGAAATTCAGATTCCCGATTTCCGCGTCATTGGGCAGAAGCGGCGCGATCCGCGCCCAGATTTGCGCCGCGGTCGCCATCTGCGCGTCGCCGGTGCAGCTGATTGTGCCTGCGTCGACGCAAAGGCCATCGCGTTCGGTGCAAGAGCTGCCGTTTGGCAAATCCAGCGACAGGATACCGATCAGTCCGCGCTGGTTCAGCACAGGCACGTTGTTGCAAGCCGGGGCGCGCACTACGGCCATACGAACGGCCATATCTGTTGCCTTGTTGGCCATGACATAGGAATAGCCGAGCCGCGCGAAATCAATCATCCCGAAAAGGATGAAGATGAAAATGGCCGTGACGATTGCAAACTCTACCAGAGTCGCCCCGCTATCGTCGCGGGAAAGCCGTGCCAGAACTGCGCGCGGGTCGAGCCTCATGATCCCAAAATCCTGCTGCTGTCGCTGATATCGGTTTCGACATTTTCAAGCGTCATGCCCACGGCAGTGAAAAACCCTTTGAACGGGTAGTCGATCGACAGGCGCGCTGTCACTTCCGCGACCGGAACCGTGTTGCCCCGATAGTCGCCGTCAACACAGGAAAGCGTGGCTGTGACCGACGTGACCTGGATAGAGGAGGGAAACAGCGTGCTGCCGTCATCGGCCTTGCGCACTATTTCGGTCAGCTTGCTGTTGTAAGGGGTCAGGCTTTCGCCGGTTTCGCAAATATCGGCGGCAGCAACCCGCGCAAGGTAATGCGATGCATCCCGCACCCCGGAGATTGTGGTCTGGAACGCCCAGAATGTGCGGCCACCTTCGATGCTCAACCCCAGAAACAGGAACAGCACCGGCAGCAACAACGCGAATTCGACCAGCGCGGCCCCGCTTTCATTGCCCCAGAAAAATTGAACCGGATTGGAAAGTTTCATTCAACCAACCTCACGATATCGCGCACGTCGGTATCCAGATTGCCCTTGCCGCAGCCGCCGCCTAGGCAGGCCGTAATCTCCACCGCCAGTTTGCCATCGGTGATCGGGTTCAGAACGAAACCTTCAAAGAATTGCTGGACAGGAGGCACGGAAACGGCCGCGTCGACCGAGACCGAATTGCAGTCAATGCCTGCAAAGACCATCAAGCGGCGCTTTGGGTCGGTGTTGGTCACGGGGCTGCACATCTTGGGCTGGAAAAGGCCGGTCAGAATGTTGCCGACCAGCCCGCCGCTTTTGATGGTGCCGGAGGCGGCGATTTCGGCCTGATAGAACTCAAACCGTGTTTGCGCCTGCGGGAACGGGTCTTTCCCGTTGTAATGCGCGTTGATGTAGGCGGTGCGTCCGGCACCCCAGCTTCCGCTGCCGACAACAGAAAGGCTGCCGCCGCTTTGATTGTCATCAAGCGGAAGGCCGATATTGGAGTTCGGAGTCGGAAGGATGCTCGGCAGGCAAAGACCTAAGAGATTTGTCAGCCCTGTCAGCACATTCGGAGCCGGAGAAAAATTCTGGTCATTCGCGCTGCCTGCAAACAGACCCTCAAAAATGCCCAGGCGAGTGTTTAGCGCGTCCATCAGGCCGTCGCCATTGGCGCTGACCGAAAGTTCCAGCCCGCCCTGCCCCGTGCAAGCCGTCTCGGGCTCCCGCGCGGCGATGAGGCAAGCGTTCAGCGCATCACCGAGCAAGCCCGCGCAAATGCTCAGCCCGTCCAACAGGTTGGTCACGGAATTCACAATGGCCACATTGCCCGGCAACAGATTGCCAAGATTGACCGAGGCATCCAGTTGCAGGCTTTTGCCGATGCTGGTTTCGGCATCGAAGTCGACCGTTGGCAGACAGACGGCCACGGGGGCAACATTACACGCCTCGAGCGAAAAGCCCGCGGTTGCGCTTGCGGCCGTGCTATCTGGCGCCGCGCTACCCGAATTGACGGAAGCAAAGACTGCGCCGAAGCCCAAGCCGATGCGATGCTCGGTGCTTTCGGCGCGGACGAAACGTGCCAGCCGGGGATTCGTCGTCTCAAGACCGGGATCGCGCAGGAAGGTACCATCCTGGGCCGGTTGATAGAAGGTCAGCGTGATGTCCTCGGCGCTGTTCAGAAGCGCGCCACCCGTCGCAAAGGTCTGGCTGTCGGTGATCAGATCATTGGCGGCGGCCTGCGCGCGGGTGATCGCGTCAGCTTTTCCGTCCAGCTCGGCGGCTGCGGTCAGGGCCACGGAATCGGTAAAGGATTGCAATTCGGCATGGGTCGCGCTCAGGCGCCCGAAATCGAAGATGAGGGCTGCAAAGCCCAGAAAAGCCACAACCGCGCAGGCCCAAAACACCAAAATCCCGCCGCTTTCATCGGCGCAGAACTGGGACGGGGTATAACGCATACGCATTGTAAGCTCCGGCAATTGCGAGGGGATAAACTGAAATGGCCGCCTGATCACGCAAGGCGCGCAGGCGGCCACCGGGGTTGGTCGTCTGTCGCGATTAGCCGCCAGTGCCAGTGCCAGTACCAGTGCCTGAGCCATTGATCGCGGTGCTGGCTGCGCTGAACTGGCCGGAAACGTCGCCACCCAGAGTTGCCAGCGCACCGCCGCCAACGGCAACAGCCAGGCTAAGCGCGATACCGTATTCAACAAGCGTCGCGCCTGCATCGCATTGACGGAAGCGCTTGAGGATCGAGATGAGAGAGTTTTTCATGGTTTTGTCCTTGTGGTTTTAATGACGTATCAGGTTGCTTTGAGTGTCTTCCAAGACTTTGCCTTGGAAACCTTTCCAAAGCTGTAAAGACAGAATGCATTGATTTTTGCCCGCAATCTTCATTCATATGAATGATGGGTAGAGGCCATTTCTGGGCATTTTTGCGCATTTTTCGCCACATTTGGCGCAAATGCCGGCTTACCTTAGGGAAGCGTCCAAGGTCCTGATATCACGCTGTAAACCAGCCCAGCCCCCCCGATAGACACCCCCATCGGGAACCGCTTTTCGCCATTCAGGAAGGCCCAATTGGAGGTTTTCGCCTTGATGAGGAAGCGCATCGTCTGGACAAAGACGACGCCTAAAATCAGGCAGGCCGAAAAGGACAGGGCAAAAGCGGCCAGCCCTTTGGTCGGGATCAAAAGAACCAGTGCAGCAAGTGCCTTGACATCCCCCCCGCCAAGCAGCCGGAAGGCAAAGGCCGTGATGCCAAGCACAAGAACCAGCACTGCCGTCAACACCTGCCACAGCACGGCGCCCATGGGCAAAGAAAACGGGACCGAGGCGC
>JBFHGI010000270.1:0-4276 GCA_041583175.1 Pseudorhodobacter sp.
ATATCCGCACCCAACCCGGCCTTGGAGACGACAAGCCCCATGAAACTGAAGAGTGGCACGGTTGCGAATGTGTACTCCATTGCGCTGTCACCCACTGCGATTTTCAGCAGGTTCATGGCAAGGTCCAGATTATCGCGCATCAGCCAGATTGACACAAAAGATACCAGGCCCAACGCAATCGGGATGTAAACACCAAGATAGATCAACACCACGATGGCGAGGACCGAAACAATTCCGATATCAATTGGAGTCATGGTTACTTTCCAGAAGGCTACGGGACGCAGGTCTCGGGCTTATGGCCTTCAGCACAAAGATCACCGCACAAAGGCTAGTACCAAACAGGATGGTCAGCTTAATCGGCCACCAAGGGGCCGTGAAAACGCCGGGAATGCCGAAATAATCCTGTGAATGCCACATCTCCATAAAGACAGGGAAAATCGCTATGGCGACAAGCGTCATCAACCCGAAAGACACCGCATCAATAACCCGCCGCATTGCATTTTCCACCTGCGGATAGCGCCGCCCGATCAGGATCAGGAAACCGTCAGAGCGGGTCAACCGCTCCACCCGGACCACGTCCGGCAATTGCAGGAACACGATCAGAACCATGGCAAATTGCACTAGTTCGATCGCCCCATGGAACGGTCGGTTGAATAAGCCACGCGCGACGATGTCGTAATTCACGACCATCACAAGGCCGAAAACAACCAAAGTGCCGGTAACATTGGCAGCAATCGCCAGCCCATTGGTGAACCGGGTCAAGGCCGAAAGAACGCGGCGAAACCCGGAGGGCCTCGCCGTGTCCATGTGATCAGGATGGTTTATCAATTGGCCAGACCAGCCGACCAGTCGCGCAAACCTGTGTGGCCACTTGCCTCAAGTTTAGCGAGATAGGCTTTCAGCATGCCGCTGCCATCACTGCCCTTGCTGTCCAGATCCTTGGCCCATTCGGCGGCAATATCCGGCATGGAGTTTGCCCAAGCAGTGCGCGTTTCGGCATCCATTTCGATGATCGTACCACCAGCCGCAACATAGGCGTCGTAGCTTTCCTTTGCGCGCTCCATCGCCATTTCGGCAAGGTGGTCACGATAGGCGACAGAAACTTCCAGAATGGCGTTTTTCACCTCATCAGGAAGCTTGTTCCAGTAGTCCTTATTCGCGGTCACCGTTTTGGTGTTCACTGCCCCAAGATTGGCGCGCAACATATAAGGCGCCACTTCCGAGATTTTAAACGTCGCGGCAGCTTCCGGCCACAACATCGCATCATCGACCAAGCCGGTTTGCAACATGCTGTAGAAGTCTGTCAGGCCGCCACGAACGCCAGCCGCGCCCGGAATTCCTTCGACATAACGCAGGTTCATACCGGCCCCTGCAATTTTTGCGCCCTCAAGATCGGCCATCCCGCCGATCTCTTTCTTGGAAAAGAGCTGGTATGTATCGAGCACAACGCCGGTCGCCAGATAGACTTGGTTCTGCGCGTCGAATTCTGCCTGCATCGCTGGGAATTCCCGCGCAATTTCATCCACAGCTTTCGCAACCGCGACGGCATCCGAGGACACAAAAGGCGTCACAGCCGAGATCGCCTGACTTGGCAGTTTGGACGAATGGAAAATCGTGGTGACAATCCCGATATCGCCCAGGCCCAGTTGCAACCCTTCCAGCACCCCGCCCGGCTTGACAACCGTACCGCCATAGCTTTCGCGCCAATCCATCTTGTAATTCCCGGTTTCGGCCAATTTCTTGTCCACTTCGGGAATGAAGAAATCGGTAAACTCCTGCACCCACATGGCGCGTGCGGGGTATCCATCAATCACATTGGCCGTAATGACTTCCTGCGCGAAAGCCGTGCCGGCTGAGCAGATCGCGGTTGTCGCGACCAAGGCCATACGTCCGAATAGCTGTTTCATTCTGTCCTCCCAGACTGGGCTATTGCCCGTTTATATGCCCCTGCAAGCGATAGGGGCCGATAACCTGACGCGATCCTCCACGCGTTCAGATGATGCTGCACACTTGGTCGAAAGCGAACCGCGGCAGTTTTTGGAACAGCGCAGTTTCATCCGCATAACCAAGATTGCACAGAAAGTTGGATTTCCAGCCAGAGTCCGCAAAGAACTCTTGATCCACAGCCGCATTCGAGAAGCCAGACATCGCCCCGACATCCAAGCCCAGCGCGCGCGCCGCTATCATGAAATATGCGCCCTGCAAGGTTGAGTTCCGGAATGCGGTTTCTTCGGCATGCGCTGGCTTGCCTTCGAAATGCGGGCGCCGGTCTTCATGCGGAAACAGAAATGGCAAATGTTTCCAGAACTGCGGATCATAAGCGACGATAGCCGTTACCGGGGCTTGCATCATCTTGCTGATATTCTTGTCTTTCAGCGACTTAGCAAGCCGCGCCTTGGCCTCTGGGCTACGCACGAACACAAAGCGGGCCGGACAAGTGTTCATACTCGTCGGACCAGCGATCGTGATGTCATAAATTTCGCGCAGCATGGCATCTGACACTGGCTTATCGGTCCAAGCATAATGCGAGCGAGCGTTGCCCAATATCAGGTCAATTGCGGCGTCATCCAACTTGCCACAGGCCGCCCGAACGGCCCGCACCGCAGCTTGCGCTTCGGCACGAAGGGCGTTCGTCTCAGCCATCATTCTGCGGCCTTTTTCGCAAAAAACTCCGCCTCTTCGATGATCGGGCTGGCACAGATACCGATACTCTCGATCTCGATCTCAATGGTTTCACCGGGCAGCAACCAACGCGGCTTCGGCTTTTTGGCATGGCCAACCCCCGGAGGCGTGCCCATCGCGATCAGGTCGCCCGGCTCCAATGTTGTAAATTCAGACATGGTGGCAATGGTTTGCGCCACAGACCAGATCATATTGCCAGTGTTGGAGCTTTGCAGGATCTCGGCGCCGACACGGCTTTCGATTTTCAGGCCGGAGGCGCCGGCGGGCAGATCCTCAGGCGTGATAACATAGGGCCCGATGGCGCCCGTTTGGTCAAAGTTCTTGCCCGGTGTCCATTGATGGGTCTTGCGCTGGTAATCGCGCAGCGAACCATCATTGAACACGGTGTAGCCAAAGACGTGATCCAAAGCATCAGCCTCGGAAATGTAACGCCCACCCTTACCGATGACGATCATCAATTCGGCTTCATAATCCAACTGCACAGAGCAACGCGGGCGCACCATCGGCTCCCCCGCCGCCATGATGGATTTGCGGGTACGCATAAAGATGGCGGGATAGTCGGGAATTTCGTAGCCGCCCTCTTTGATGTGGTCAGTGTAATTCAGGCCGAGGCAAAGAATCTTGTCCGGCGCTGCCACTGGCAAAGCAGGCTCAATACCTGCGGCATCGACCGTATCGCCTGCCACCTGCCCATCCCGTAGCTTCTGCATGAGGTCCGGATTGGCGATCAACCCCATCAAATCGGGGCCGACTTCCGGCATCGCTCGCGTGACATTCAGCGCCTTGGCACCATTGACCAAGAACACGGAAGTGCTGGTTCCGGTTTTGCCTACCATAAGTTTCATGCGTGGTTCCTCAAAATATCTACAGCTATCTTTGGCGATATAAATACGGTATGTCAAATAATATCGATTTTAATTTTCTCGGACAGGAATGCACGATGCCACAATGGGATGAGTATAAGCAGATTGCAAAGGGACGCGGCGCATTGGCTTTGGAGCTGTACGTCATAACCTCGACACCCACTGCCCCACCCGAGGCTGTAAAGGCCGTGCTCGCCGAACATCTGGCCTATCAGCGCAGGCTGGAGGAGCAGGGAACTCTCGTCTTGGCGGGACCACTTTCTGATGAAACGGGCACACAGATGCAGGGAAGCGACATGATGATTTATCGCGCGGAATCTATGGCGGCGGCGACTGCCATGGCAGAGGCAGACCCGATGCATCAACAAGCCGCGCGTAGCTTTACCCTGCGCAAATGGCTGGTCAATGAAGGTACGATCAATCTGTCAGTTGGCCTGTCCACGGGCCAAATCCGCTTTTCGTGACGCCGATCCAAGCAACGTAAAGGAACTGTTCATGTTGCAGCCCGGCTTTCTGACCGACCTACTGGCAACATTCACCAACCGCGACTCTCTGCTGCCTGTCGCCAAGGACAAGCGCACGGCAGACGCGCTGTGCCATCTGTTGCTGTCCGATATTGGTGACGTTTCCGCCATCAAGGTTGCCCGCACGATCCTGCAAAAATACAAGCAGATGGACAAAGCCGAAAAGACAGACTTCTTTCAGCGGCTTGCTTTGGATTTTGACATTGA
>JBFHGI010000271.1:0-4275 GCA_041583175.1 Pseudorhodobacter sp.
AGGCGAAGATGCCGCCCTGCGCAAGACGACCTATGAGGAAAGCATCGGCTGGTACACCGGCATCACGACCGACATGTTCGGATAAGGCGTTCATGGCGGGCCACATCCCATGGCCCGCCGCTTCCCAAGGATGAATAGAATGAAACGACGCGACTTTCTGGCGCTATCCGCCGCAGCCCTTACCCTGCCCCGTGCGGGTTTTGCCGCCTCTGAACTGGCTTTGGGCGAGGCGAAGCTGATCACCCTGTCAGATGGCAACCTCACCCTTCCCGGTAATTTTGTCCTGGCCGCGATGGACCCGGCAGAGGCGGCAGCGATGCGCCAGAAATACAACCTCACCGCCGACAGCTACACCCCGCCGTGCAACCTGACCCTGTATCAGGACGGCACGCGCAACGTGCTGTTTGACGTTGGCGCAGGCCCCGATTTCATGCCCTCAGCCGGTAAGCTGGACGCAGCACTAGAAGCTGCGGGCCTGACCCATGACGATATCACCCATGTGATCTTTACCCATGCCCACCCCGACCACCTCTGGGGCCTGCTGGATGATTTCGACGAGCCGAAGTTCACCAATGCCGAATATCTGATCGGGCAGGCAGAGTTCGATTATTGGACCAACCCTGAAACCGTCAACACCATTGGCGAAAGCCGCACCACATTCGCGGCAGGGGCGGCGCGCCGCCTCGATATTCTGGCCGAACAGCTTCAGTTTTTCAACGATGGCGACGAACCCGTCACAGGCGTCTACGCCCGTCTTTCGGCAGGCCATACGCCGGGCCATATGTCCTTCATCGTCGGTGGCAAGGCGGTTGTGATCGGCGATGCCATTTCCAACAATTTCGTGGCCTTCGAACAACCCGGCTTCGCCTCTCCCTCCGACCAGGATCCGGACATGGCCGCCGCAACCCGCATCGGCCTGCTGGACCAGATCACCGCCGATGGGCTCACCATCTCCGGCTTCCACCTGCCCGGCGGCGGTATCGGCAGCGTCACCCGCCAAGGCGATAGCTACACTTACGTCGAAGGATAACCCATGCGTTTTCTCGCCCTTCTCCTCCTTGCCACCCCGGCCTTTGCCTCCGAGGATATCCCCGACCAATACCCGCAATCCCTGCTCTATTCCAAACCGGTAGAGGTGATCCCGCATGTGTTCTCCTCCATCGGGGCGACCGCGCCGCCGACCTATGAGAACGCGGGCCATAACAACAACCTGTCCTTCATCGTAACAGGTGACGGCGTTGTCGTGGTCAATTCCGGCGCGTCCTATCTGCTCGCCAAGGCCCTGCATGATGAGATTAAGGCCGTCACCGACCAGCCCGTGAAACTGGTCATCAATGAAAACGGCCAAGGCCATGCCATGCTCGGCAACAACTACTGGATCGAGCAAGGCGTGCCGGTGCTGGCCCATGCCGATGCCGCCGCCGAATTTGAACATAGCGCCGGTCAGTCTTTGACCGCCCTCAAAGCCTACGCCCGCGAAAACGCCGAAGGCACGGACCCGAAAGGCCCCACGGAGACCTTCACCGACAAGCGCGAGATCACCATGGGTGATTTCCGCATAGAGGTGCTGCACCTCGGCCCCGCCCATAGCCCCGGTGACACGCAAGTCTGGCTGCCCGACCAAAGCTTCATGATCGCGGGCGATATTGCCTTTCACGAACGCATGCCGCCGATTTTCCAAGGCACCTGTACAAGTTGCTGGATTGAAACATGGGAAGGCCCGCTGACTGATCTATCGCCCACCTACATCATCCCCGGTCACGGCCACCCGACCAATTTCGCGCAGGTCACCCGCTATACCCGCGACTACCTCGTCTATCTGCGCGAGAAGGTGGGCGAGCATCTGGACGCAGGCGGCGACCTTGCGGGTGCCTATTATGTTGACCAATCGCCCTATGCCCATCTCGACACGTTCGAAGAACTTGCCACCAAAAACGCCGGCGTGGTGTTCGAGGAAATGGAGTTCGAATAGTCTCCAAAACGCACCTCCCCCCTTGCGGTCGCTTTGAAACCTGCAACACTCTGCCCGAAATGAATTCTAGCCGGACTTCAGGGCTGCAACGGGGGAACCATGACCGACGATATCGCAAAACGCTACGCTGCCGCGCAAGCCATCGCGCGTGACGCGGGCGCGCTTGGCCTGACGTATTTCAACAGCTTCGACACGCTGCAGATCACCTCCAAGTCACATCAGGATTTCGTCTCCGAGGCCGACCAGAACGTCGAAAAGCGTGTGCGCGCAGCCATTGCCAAAGCCTTTCCCGATGACGCGATCGTAGGCGAGGAAGACGCGCCGACCACGGGCACCTCTGGCTTTACCTGGGTCATCGACCCGATCGACGGCACCACCAATTTCATCCACGGCATCCCGCAATGGTGCGTGGCCATCGCCATCGTGCAAAACGGGCAAACCGTGGCGGGGGTCATCCATGACCCGGTGCATGACGAATGCAATCACGCCATGCGCGGCCATGGTGCCTTTTGCAACGCAAAGCCCATTCACACCCTGACGGACCGCCCGCTGACCAACGGCTCCCTTGGCGTCGGCTTTTCTGGCCGCACCCGCGCCTCTGGCAATGTCATCACCCTGATGGATCTGATCGTGAAGGCGGGCGGCGTGTTCTGGCGCAACGGCTCCGGCGCGCTCAGCTTGGCCTATGTCGCCCAAGGCAAACTTCTGGGCTATGTCGAGGAACACATGAACGCGTGGGACTGCCTTGCCGGTCAGCTGATGATCGCCGAGGCGGGCGGCAAGGTCGAAGTGCAGAACGCCGACGAGATGATAAAAAACGGTGGCCGCGTTGTCGTGGCCACCGCTGAACTTTTTGATGAAGTGAAGGATCTGGCAGACAGATCCTACGGGGCCTAGCCCCTCACTTCCCTTTCTTCTTCGGCTCGGCTTTCTCCGCTACGGCAGGCTCCGGCACTTTCAGGGGGGCATTCACATCAATGCCCACCACACCCAGAACCGCCTGCGCGGCCTCTGCGCCCTTTTTCAGGAAATGCTGGGCAAAGAAATTCACATGCTCATTCGTCGGCTGGAAATGATGCGGCGTCAGGCTGACCGAGAACACCGGAACGCCGGTTTTCATCTGCGCCTCCATCAACCCGTTCACCACGGCAGCGGCCACGAAATCATGCCGGTAGATGCCACCATCCACCACAAGCGCTGCCGCAACAATGGCGTCAAACTTGCCGGTCGCGCCCAGTTTCTGCGCCAGAAGCGGCATCTCGAACGCGCCGGGCACGTCATAGGTCACCACATGCGCGTCAAGCCCGATGGCCTTCATTTCCTCTATGAAACCCGCCAGTGCCTGATCGACGATCCCGGCGTGCCAGCGTGCTTTGATAAAGGCGATTGTCAGTTTTTTAGTCATAGGAACCTTCCCGTTTCATGTCAGGCCCCCAAGGCGCGGCCATGGCAGCAAAAGCCACCACACCCGTTGTCCCTTCCATCCGGACTATACCGTCGGCCCCGGAATTACACCGGATCTGCTGACCCTTCCGAAGAAGGCGCTCGCGGGCTATCACCGCCGGTGGGGAATTTCACCCCGCCCCGAGAACGCGCCTACCTAAAACGCGCAAGCGGCAAAAGGCAAGCCCGCTTCCTTCCCGCAATCCCTTGTTTCGGGGCAGGAGGGGGGCCGAACGGCGCAAAAACCTAGTCCGGCACCAGTACCGGACCAGAGGCCGCGAAGGACAGCATGACGTCATCCCCGATTTTCAGCGGATTGGTCACATCATCCAGCACGGCAAAAAGGCTGCCGAATTCCGCTTCGACCGTATATTCCATCCGGCTGCCAACATAGGTGGCCTTGGCAATTCTGGCGGGCATCCCTTGCCCCTCGGCCCCGATCCGCACGCGGCTGGGCCGCACCGCAACCCGCGCCTTTCCGGGCGTCAACCCGCGCGACAACAGCGAATGCCGGAATGACCCGATGCCGATCTCGGCCATATCGCCATTGACCGACAGGATCTCACAGGGGATCAGGTTCGCCTCGCCGATGAAATCCGCGACAAAGGCATCCGCCGGGGCTTCATACAGATCGCGCGGCGTGCCCTTTTGTGCAATCCCCGCATTGCGCATCACCACAATCTCGTCTGAAACCGCCAACGCCTCTTCCTGATCATGGGTCACATAAACCACCGTCAGCCCAAGGTTCTGCTGAATCTCGCGGATTTCCTCGCGGACTTGGCGGCGCAGCTTGGCATCAAGGTTCGACAGCGGTTCGTCGAACAGCAAAACCTGCGGTTCCAGCACCAGCGCCCGCGCCA
>JBFHGI010000272.1:0-4273 GCA_041583175.1 Pseudorhodobacter sp.
CAGTTTGCATCTGACCGCCCGCGATCTGGATTTGCAGTTGCACCCATCGGCGCGGGTTTACCTGCTGCCCTGCATCGCGGGCCATGTGGGGGCGGATGCCGCTGCCGTGGCGCTGTCGGAAGCACCGGAGAAATCCGAGGATTTGTTGCTGGTGGTCGATGTCGGCACCAATGCTGAAATTTTGCTGGGCAATACCGAAAAGGTGCTGGCCTGTTCCTCGCCCACGGGGCCTGCCTTTGAAGGCGCGCAGATCAGTTCGGGCCAACGTGCTGCCCCCGGCGCGATTGAACGGGTGGAGATTGACCCCGTTACCAAAGAGCCGCGGTTCAAGGTAATCGGATCGGACCTGTGGTCGGATGAGGACGGGTTTGAAGCGGCAATTGCGACCACCGGCATCACCGGGATTTGCGGCTCGGGCATCATCGAGATGGTGGCCGAAATGTGCATGGCGGGGATTGTGGACGGGCCGGGGCTGATCGGATCGCCCGAACAAACCGGCACCGCGCGCTGTTTCAAGGACGGGCGCACCCATTCCTATCTGGTTTGGGATGGCACCGCGACGGGCGGCCCGCTGATCACTGTCACCAACCGCGACATCCGCGAGATTCAGATGGCAAAAGCGGCGCTTTATTCGGGCGCGCGGCTGCTGATGGACAAGTTTGGTGTTGATAAGGTGGACCGCATCGTGCTGGCCGGGGCCTTTGGCGCACATATCAGCCCCAAACACGCGATGGTTCTGGGCATGATCCCCGATGTGCCGCTGGACAAGGTGACTTCGGCGGGTAACGCTGCGGGCACGGGCGCGAGGATTGCCTTGCTCAACCGCGTGGCACGGGCGGAGGTAGAACAGACTGTCAGCCAGATCCACAAGGTTGAAACTGCCATCGAGCCCCGCTTTCAAGAACATTTCGTCAACGCCTCCAACATCCCCAACGCAGTTGAAGGCTTTCCGAACCTGTTCTCGATCCTGACGCTGCCAGATGTCAATTTCAACACTGGCGGCAGCGATGCCGAAGGCGGCCGGCGGCGGCGGCGTGGTTAAAGATTTGACTGCTCTCCTATTCACACTAGGTTTCGACGGGTATCCGCTACCCGCCGTGAGCCAATGACCGAAGACCCGATCGCAGATCTGCTCATCAAGATCGCCGCGCAAGACCGCCGGGCATTTCGCGATATCTATTCTGCCTCTTCCTCGAAACTTATGGGCGTGCTTTTGCGTATCTTGGGAAACCGAGCAGAAGCGGAGGACGCCTTGCAGGAGATATATACGAGAGTTTGGCTCCGCGCCTCCCGCTTTGACGCAGAAAAAGGGCGCGGCATGACTTGGCTGATCGCGATTGCGCGCAATCACGCAATTGACCGATTGCGCGCCCGCCCGCCACGGGCCGGGAATGACGATGGTGAAGAAGTGGCGCATCTGGAAGATGGAAGGCGCAGCGCCTTGGCCGGGCTGGTGGCCGAGGGCGAGGCGCGGCGCGCTGTGAAATGCTTTGCAGAACTGGAGGCCGATCGCGCGGCGGCGGTGCAAGGGGCCTATCTTGACGGGCTGTCCTATGAGATTCTGGCGCAACGCTTTGGCGTACCGATCAACACGATGCGCACATGGCTGCGCCGCAGCCTGCTGAAACTGCGGGAGTGTCTGGACCAATGACCACGCCCGATATTCCTGAAAAAGAAGAATCCGATCTGCTGGCCGCAGAATATGTGCTGGGAACCTTGCCTTTGGCCGAGCGTGAAGCCGCTGCCACCCGATTGCGCCGTGATACGCATTTTGCCTTAGCCGTCGCACGGTGGGAAACGCGGCTGGAAAACCTCAATTCTGGTTTTGCCGAGGCCCCCGCCCCCGACCTCCTGCCAAAGATCGAAGCGCGCCTGTTCGGCACCCCCGCACCGAAGACGCCGTTCTGGAAAGGCTGGTTTGCGGGCGCTGCGGCTGCGGCGGCACTGGGGCTGGCGGTGTTGGTGTTCTGGCCGCCAACGCCGACACCCTATACCCCGCTGACAACGCTGGCCGCCGAAGGCAGCGCGCTGCGATATGAGGTGGCATTGCGTGGTGAGGAATTGCGCGTGGCGCGACTGGCGGGCCCGGCTGCCGAAGCGGGCCGCGTGCATGAGTTGTGGTTGATCGTGGGCGACGCGGCCCCCGTCTCGCTTGGTCTGATTGAGGGCGATGAGGTGACGCTGCCAGCTTCCACCTTTGGCGCGGGAATGGTGCTTGCGATCAGTCTGGAACCAACAGGCGGCTCCCCAACCGGCGCGCCGACGGGTCCGGTGCTAGTCACCGGTGTGATCGAAAATATTTGAAAAAATTTGGGGAGGGGTGAAACTTCCCCCCATCTCCGCCCGTAACTCCGAGCATACCAAAGGGAATGGCCCTTGGCAAAAACCGGAGAAACACCATGTTTACCACGCGTATCGCTTCTTTCACCGCTGCACTCGCCTTGATGTCTGGCGTGGCCATGGCCGAAAACCCGATGGTGGGTGGCGCTGCCATGTTTGAGGACAAGAACATCGTTGAAAACGCTGTGAACTCTGCTGACCACACCACCTTGGTTGCGGCTGTTCAGGCGGCTGGCCTTGTCGAAACACTGCAAGGCGAAGGCCCGTTCACCGTTTTCGCCCCTACCAATGCCGCCTTCGCAGCGCTGCCGGAAGGCGCCGTGGAAACCCTGCTGAAACCGGAAAACAAGGATCAGTTGGCCAAGATCCTGACCTGCCACGTGGTTGCAGCGAACGCTATGTCGGATGCGATCATGAAGATGGTGGATGACGACAAGGGCGCGCATCCGGTACCGACGGTGGGTGGCTGCACTTTCACCGCGAAATATGAAGGCGATAAGATCATGATCGAAGACGGTCAGGGCAATGTGGCAAACGTGACCATCGCGGATGTGAAGCAATCCAATGGCGTCATTCATGTGATCGACAAGGTGCTTTTGCCCGCGATGTGATCATCCCTACGGGAACAAGGTGCCGTTCATGCCCCCAGCTTGCACCTTGTCTTCCGTCAGATGTTGTCAAGAGTAGCCCATGTTATCGCGCGCCCCCGGATGATGTCCGGGGGCGTTAGCATGAGTTCTCTTGCTTTGAAAATCGGAGCGATTTAGCCTCCGCGCATTGAGAGTCATTTTTTGAGAGGTCACCTAATGCGTCTTGTTGGCACCTTGTTTTCATTATGTTTGCTAACAGTTCCCAACCCTATGTTTGCCCAAGGGAAATCGATAATCGTGCTGGATGGGTCCGGCTCCATGTGGGGCCAGATCGACGGTCGTCCGAAACTTGAAATCGCACGGGAGGCGCTGGCTGGTGTGGTTGCGGGCATTCCGGCGGAGACCGAGCTTGGGCTCATTGCCTACGGTCACCGCCAGAAAGGTGAATGTTCCGATATAGAATTGATTGTGCCGCCCGCAAAAGGCACGGGGCCCGCAATTTCCGCCGCCGCCAATTCCATGCAGTTTCTCGGCAAAACCCCTCTGACAGAGGCCGTGCGCCGCGCCGCTGCTGATCTGCGCTCGACCGAGGAAAAAGCCACGGTCATTCTGATCACCGACGGGATTGAAACCTGTGAGGCCGATCCTTGCGCACTGGGTGCGGAGTTGGAAGCCTCGGGAGTCGATTTTACCGCCCATGTCGTTGGCTTCGATCTGACCGCCGAGGAAGGCAAGCAAGTTGCTTGCCTCGCTGAAACCACGGGCGGGCAGTATATTGAGGCGAAAGACGCCGGAAGCCTGACGCAAGCTCTTCAGACAACAGTGGCCGCGGCCCCTGCCCCCGCTGCCCCGCCCGAACCTGAAAAACCCGCTGCGCTGGCTGAGAACTTTGCCCCGATTGTGCGGCTTGTGGCGGGCGGGCCGGATGTGGCTGCCGAAATCAGCCCCTCGGTCGAGCTGTTTACCTTCACGAACGGCACACGCGGCGAATTGGTCAGTGGCACTTATGACACCGAACCGCGCTTTGTCGAGCCCGGCCACTACCTTCTGGTCGTCACCAAGGATCAGGCCAGCGCCACTCTGGAAATCGACATCACCGCCGAAGCCCTAGCGCAGCCGGAAATGATCCTCGATGCGGGCTTTCTGACCGTGCGCCCCGTCACCGAAGCCGGCGGTGCGCCTGTGGACGGCACGCCTGTGGATATCCGCGGCAGTGGCGGCATTGAGACAGGTCATTACGGTCTTTCTACACGACTGCTGCCCGTTGGCGAAGATGAGGTAGAGGTGCGGATGGGCACAGCCTCGGCCAAGGCTGTGGCGGTGGTGGAAGCAGGCCGGGAACA
>JBFHGI010000273.1:0-4228 GCA_041583175.1 Pseudorhodobacter sp.
GAAACTGCGGGTGCTGGATCAGGGGTGGTTTTTCTTTTCCGAGACGCCGGATGTGATTTATTCGCGGACGTTCAACGGGTCTTACCCCGCCTTTGCCTCTTGGGTGAAATTTGCGCCCAAGGGCGGCGGCAAGCCGTTTACCGTGTTCAACAGGCATTTCGAGTTCAAGAGCGCCAGCAATCGCAGCCTGTCGGCGGCGCTGGTGCAAGAGCGCATGGCCCCTTTGCTGGCGCGGGGCGAGACTGTGGTGCTGGTGGGCGATTTGAATGCGCGGCTTGGGTCCAGCATTGTGGAGGGGTTCGAGGCCACGGGGCTGCGTTTCGCGCCCGTCGAGGGGTCAACCTATCATCTGAACCGCGGGTTGAACCTGTTTGGCGCGATTGACCACATCGCGACCACGGCGGATATGCAGCTTGCGGCCCCGCCTGTGGTGTTGCGCCAGAGGTTTGGCGGACGCTGGCCCAGCGATCATTACCCGATTTATGCCGATTATTTTTTGCCATGAGTCGGGCCGGGGGTGCGCGCACCCCCTCTGCGCCTTGGGGCGCATTCACCCCCGCAGGTATTTTTGCCAA
Organism: Pseudorhodobacter sp.; assembly: GCA_041583175.1. Classification (GTDB taxonomy): domain Bacteria; phylum Pseudomonadota; class Alphaproteobacteria; order Rhodobacterales; family Rhodobacteraceae; genus Pseudorhodobacter. Next base: position 576 of record JBFHGI010000273.1, read on the forward strand.
GATGAAAGCGCGGATCAGAGTTTGGTGATAAGATCGCCTGTGTGGATTGTGCCATCCTGTTCCACCGCGCAAAGCACGCCGCGCAGGCGCAATTCGGGGTGGCCGGGTGCTGTGATCCAGTCTTTGGCATCCGCGCCGTAGCGCACCTTCCATTTCACACAGCCGTCGTTGAACACCGAGGAGACGCGCAGGATCGCGCTGCCCGCTTGCAGCAATGTGCCTTCGGGCAGGTTGGCGAGGCTGGTATCGAGATCGGCGATGATAGTGTCGCCGGGATGGGGGGTATTCTCTCGGTCGGTCCAGACGAGGTTGAGGACGCGCAGGGGCAGGATGGAGACCTGAATGCTGGGATCGGGGCTGCCATCGGCGAGGCGCAGCCAAGGTTGGGTCAACCAGCGGTCACCGACGACGCCCTCGGCGCGGGTGAGGTGGAGTTCGTCGGGAAAGAGGCGCTGATTGCGGGCGGGGCGGAGGCAAAGGCTGTGAATCCTCGTGTCGGTTTTCGGTGCGGCGCAGACATCAGGCAGGGCGGCTGTGAGGGTTTCGAAACTGGGGGTCATTTGGCGCTGTTCCATGCTGCAATTTTCGTACGCAGGGCGAGATCGGTTTCCAGCAGGATGCCTTCGCCGCGCAGACGGGCCAGTGTTTCGGGTGTGGCCACCTGTGTGTGGTGATAGAACTGTTCGATCTGCGCCGGGCTGGCTGCCTGGAGCCAGTGCTGGAGCGGCGGGTTGAACTGATAGGCCCCGCGCGTGAGGCGGAATTGCAGCCGGTCATGCCAGCGCGCGGGATCTTCGGCATGGAAGTGCAACAGGGCAATGTCGGGGGTGAAGTCACCGCCCGCCACTCTCACACCGGCGCGGAAGGCACCGTGCAGGCGCGGCTCGAAGCGGGACAGGCCGGTGCGGAAAAAGCATTTGCCCGCCGCATGGGAAAAAACGCCGAAGGGGAGGATTTCGGCATGCTCGCCGAAAACGCGTGCGCGGGCGGCGGCATTATCGGGGCCGCGAAGGGCGGCGCGAAACTGTTGTGCGGTAAAAATGTCATCCGGCAGGGCCGGATTGTGCAGTGCTTCCCACGGAGCGACGCGCAGCACAGGTTTGTCCGGGGCAACTTCAGCCAGCACATGCGAAATATCGCGCTGAGGCAAAAGAAATTCATCCACGTCGATATGGGCCAGCCATGGAACCGCGCCAAGTGCATAGACCCGCTGGGCGTTGCGGGCTTGGCGGTTCTGGTGTTTTGCGGGGCGGCGGCCGATCAGATCGTTCCAATAGCTGTCGGAACACAGGGTTGCCGTGACATCGGGCCTTTCTTCAAAGAGTGTTGCTGCCGGATCGTCGGGGTCATCGAAATTCAGCCAGATATGGGTGGCACCAATGGACAGATGGTGCGCGACAAAGGCGAGGGCCTGTTCTGGCGTGGATTTCAGCGTGGTACAAATGCCCCATTGCATCATAATGCCTCTAAGAGTTGAAGGGTGGGCCAGGCATCGGCAGGCAGACCGAGGCGGAGCTGTTCCTGCCGCACCGCGTCGCGGGTGTTGGTGCCAAGGATGCCATCGACGCCGCCGACATCATAGCCGCGCTGTTGCAGCTTTTGCTGCAGGCGTTTGGTTTGGTCCAGCGAGAGTTGCGGGTCGGGATTGCCGGGGATGAACACGGGCGCGCCTGTCAGCCGGGTGGCGAAATAGGCGGCGGTGGTGACGTAGACAAAGCTCTGGTTCCACTCGAACAGGGTGGAATAGTTGGGGTAGGCGATGAAGGCGGGGCCTTTGCGGCCTTCGGGAAGGATCAGCGAGGCGGGGAGGTCGGCCAGTGTGCCTTCGCGCGCCTGCACGCCCATCGCGGCCCATTCGGGGCCGGAAAGCTGCGTGCGCAGGCCGGTCTTTTCCCATGGCAGGGTGGCGGGCAGCGTGACCTCTTGCAGCCAGGGTTCGCCTGCGCGCCAGCCGAGATCGCGGAGCATGGCCGCGCCGGACAGGATTGCATCGGGGACCGAGGTTTTCAGGCTGACGCGGCCGTCGCCATCGCCATCCACCCCGCGTTCCAGAATATCGGCGGGCAGCATCTGGACCATGCCGATTTCCCCCGCCCAGGCGCCTGTGGTGGTGGCAGGGTCGAACATGCCCTTTTGCCACAACCTTACGGCAGCGAGGAGCTGGGGTTGGAACAGGTCGGGGCGGCGGCAATCATGCGCGAGGGTGGCCAGTGCGTTGGCGGTGTTGAAATCACCCTGAAAGCTGCCGAAATCGGTTTCGAAGGCCCAGAAAGCCAGAAGGATGCCGCGCGGGATGCCGTATTCCGCTTCGGCACGGTCGAAAATCTGCGCGTATTTCCTGGCATTCGCCTTGCCGTTGTCGATGCGGTTCTGGCTGATGAGGCTGCGGGCAAATTCGGTGAATGGTTTGCGGAACACCCCTTGGCTGCGGTCAGCCTTCAGCACTTTGGGGTCTTGGCGGAGGCCATTGAAAAAGCGGTCGGCCTCGGCTGTCGAGGCACCTTGCTGGATGGCTTCGGTTTTCATTGCGGCAATAAAATCCGGAAAGGCGCCGCCGCAGGGCGCGGCCAGTGCTGCGGGCGCAGCAAGGGCCAACAACAGGGTAAGGGCAGCAGATCGCATCACATACTCCGGTACTCGGTTGTGGGCAGAGTAGCAGTGTGGATGGGGGAGGCAACCGGGCATTCGCGCCGACCTTGGCCCGCAAATGTCAGCTTGCGACGGCGACGGTGCGCCCCGTGCGGGAGGACGTCTCTATCGCGGTGATAAGGTGGTGGGAGGCGAGGGCCTGACGACCTGTCACCATGGGGGCGCGACCGAGGCGAATGGCTTTGGCGAAGTCTTCGATCACCGCTTGATGCCACTCGAACTTTGCAACGGTCGGCCCGCTGTCGACCGTGCCCGCGTCTTGTTCCGGCTCGCGCAGGTGGCGACCGTCGCGCCATGTTATCTCCAGCGTTCGGGGCGATATCCGCATGGAGCCTTTCTCGAAATGCAAGGTGATGCTTTCCTGCCCATGCGGAAAAGAGGCGGTGCTTGCGATCAGCGAACCGACAGCGCCGCAGGCAAAGCGCAATCCTGCGACGGCGAAATCCTCGGCCTCCATCCGGTGCAGGGGCGTTGTTGCCGTCATGGCTTGGACAGAGGTCACAGGGCCTGTCAGGCTGAGCGCGAGGTCGATGGTGTGGATGGCTTGGGTGATCAACACACCGCCGCCATCACGGGCATAGGTGCCGCGGCCAAGCTCGTCATAATAGGACTGGTCGCGCCAGAGGGGGGCTGCAATCTCTACATGGCCGAGTTTGCCAAACGCGCCGCTGGCAATATGCTGTGCTGCCGCAATCGAGGGCGCGCGGGCGCGGTGCTGGAACAACACGCCCAAGGTGACGCCCGCGCTTTCGCAGAGGTCAACGACCTGCACAGCCTCATCCGTGGTGCGGGCGACGGGTTTTTCCAGCAGGATATGCTTGCCAGCCTTGGTAAGGGCCGAGATCACCTCAAGCCGCACGCTGGGCGGGGTGGCGACAATGGCCATGTGGATGTCGGGGTCATCGGTCACGCGTGCAAGGTCAGCGGTGAATAGCGGAGCGGCCCCTGCGTAGTGTTCTGAAAGATATGCGGCGCGTTCCGGGGTACGCGAAACCACGGCGACA
>JBFHGI010000274.1:0-4222 GCA_041583175.1 Pseudorhodobacter sp.
CGGCCTTGCCACTCGGCGTGGCCGTCGAAATCGAAGGTATCTTTGAAATCAAGGCCTGAGCCTTTGTTTCATCTGGTTGAAAATATCCTCGGGGGGTCGGGTTTGGCGGTGCCAAAACCGTTCGGGGGGCGGAAAGCCCCCCGCCTTCCTTGCCAAAAGCGGACCCGCCATGCCCACAGAGCTACACCCGGATTTCCTGACCAAACCAATCGCCCACCGCGCCCTGCATGATATCAACGACGGTCGCCCCGAAAACTCCCGCGCGGCGGTGCGGGCCGCAATCAAGGCAGGCTACGGCATCGAAATCGATCTGCAACTCTCGCGCGACGGTCAGGCCATCGTCTTCCACGATGAGACGTTGGACCGCCTGACCATGGAAAGCGGGCCGCTGAACCAGCGCTCCGCGACCGAGCTTGCCTATATCCCCTTGCGCGGCGGTCGCGAAACGATTCCCACCTTGCCCGAGATTCTGAAAATTGTCGCGGGTCAGGTTCCGCTGCTGATCGAGATCAAGGACCAGCATGGCGAACTCGGCCCCACCGATGGCAAGCTGGAGGCCGCCACCGCCGCCGCCCTGGCCGATTACAAAGGGCCGGTGGCGGTCATGTCCTTCAACCCCAATTCGGTGATCGTCATGGCCCGCATCGCCCCGCAGATCCCGCGCGGCATCACCACGTCATCCTTCGACCCTGCCGATTGGCAGCCCATTGCCCCCGCCATTTGCGACAGGTTGCGCACGATCCCGGATTATGACCACGCCGGTGCCAGCTTCATCAGCCATGAAGCGCAGGATCTGCACAACCCCCGCGTGACCGAGCTGCGTCAACAGGGCGCCGCGATCCTCTGCTGGACGATCGCGTCGCCAAAGGCCGAAGCGGAAGCCCGCGAAATCGCGCAGAACATCACGTTTGAGCGCTATCTCGCGCCGCTCCCGGCTTGACCTCGCGCGCGGCAGCACCACCCTAAAGGGGTCCGTTAATCAAAGGCGCGCCATGGCTGACATTGAAATCACCCTCCATTCCGCTTTTGCCGAAATACCGGCTGCGGAGTGGGATGCGCTTGCCTGCCCCGAGGCGGAAAACGGCAGGCCGCTGGACCCGTTCACCACCCATCGCTTCCTGATGGCGCTGGAAAGCTCCGGCTCCATCGGAGGGCGCAGCGGCTGGCAGCCCCGCCCCTTGCTTGCCCGCAAGAACGGGCGCGCCTTTGCCGCGATGCCGATGTTTGTCAAATCCCACAGTCAGGGCGAATATATCTTCGACCATAACTGGGCCCATGCGTTCGAGCGTGCAGGCGGCAGTTACTACCCCAAGCTGCAAGTCGCCGCCCCCTTCACCCCGGCCACCGGACGCCGCTTCCTGACACTGCCGGGAGAGGAGGCCGAAGGCACAGCCGCCCTCATCGCCGGGGCCACCCAGATCACCGAGCAAAACGGCCTCTCCTCGCTTCACATCACCTTTTGCACGGAAGCAGAGGCCGCGCGCGGCGAGGCATTGGGCCTGATGCACCGTATCACCCAGCAATATCACTGGCATAACACCGGCTACAGCAGCTTTGACGATTTTCTGGCGCAGCTTTCCTCTCGCAAACGCAAGGCCATCCGCAAGGAACGCCAAACCGCAAACGCGGCGGGTCTGACCATCGTTTCACTGACAGGGGATTCTATCCAGCCCGAGCATTGGGATGCGTTCTGGCAATTCTATCAAGACACGGGCGCGCGCAAATGGGGCACGCCCTATCTTACCCGCGCGGCCTTCGATGGTTTTCACGCCACGATGCGCGATGATGTCTTGCTCGTTCTGGCTATGGACCGGGATACCCCGATTGCTGGTGCGCTGAATTTCATCGGGCGCGACACCCTGTTCGGGCGTTACTGGGGCTGCACGCAAGATCACCCCTGCCTGCATTTCGAGCTGTGCTATTACCGCGCGATTGATTGGGCCATCGAAAATGGCCTCAGCCGTGTCGAGGCAGGGGCGCAGGGCGATCATAAACTCGCGCGCGGCTACCTGCCTGCCCCTGTACATTCTCTGCATTGGATGGCGAACGAAGGCTTTGGCCGCGCGGTGGCGGATTATCTGGAGGCGGAACGCAACGCCGTGACCGAAGACATCGAGGTGCTGACCAGCTACGGCCCCTTCCGCCGCAGCACGTCCGAGGACTGACAAACCCGTCAGACCGTGCCAAACTGTCCGCAACTGACGGAGGCCATGATGACCCTGACCCTTTACACCAATCCGATGTCGCGGGGGCGTATTGCCCGCTGGATGCTTGAGGAGATCGGCGCACCTTATGCGGTGCAGATCGTCGATTATGATACGACGATGAAAGCGCCGGAATTTCTGGCGATCAACCCCATGGGCAAAGTGCCAACCCTTGTACACAAGGGCCAAACCATCACCGAGACCGCCGCAATCTGCCTCTACCTTGCCGATGCCTTCCCCGAGGCGGGCATGATCGGCGCCAACCGCGCGGCCTATTACCGCTGGATGCTGTTTGCCGCCGGCCCGTTGGAGGCTGCCGTGACCAATAACGCGCTTGGCCTCGTCCCACCCGCAGACCGTCAGCGCATGGTCGGCTATGGCAGCTATGAAACCGCGTGCAAAGTGCTGGAAACGGCCGTGACGGGCAGCAGGTTCATTGCCGGAGAGACGTTCTCGGCAGTCGATGTCTATGTCGGCAGCCAGATCGGCTGGGGCCTGCAATTCGGAACCATCCCTGAAACCCGAGCCCTCGCCGCCTATTGGGACCGGATCAAAGACCGCCCCGCCCGCCTGCGCGCCGATGCGGCCGATAATGCGCTTGTGCCGCAATGAAAGTGCCAAAATTGCAGGATCGCAGCACGCTTTCCCCCTTGCTCGACAACGGCTGGGCGCTGCACCCCACTCGCGATGCGCTGACCAAAACCTTCACCTTCCGCAATTTCGTGGAGGCCTTCGGCTTCATGACCCGCGCCGCCCTGTGGGCCGAGAAATGGGATCACCATCCCGAATGGTCGAATGTCTATAGGACGGTCGACGTGGTGCTGATCACCCATGACGTCGACGGTTTGAGCGAGTTGGACATCAAACTTGCCAAGAAAATGGACGCGCTGGCACAGGGCTAAGCGCGTCCTCCCAATTCATCTTGGCAAAAATACCTGAATCCCGAGGCCGGATTACAGCCGGATCACCTTGATATTGTTCCCCTTCGCCGACAGCGCAATTTCGCCGCGGCACAGGCGCAGGGCATCTTCGCCAAAGGCTTCGGCCCGCCAGCCCGACAGGGCCGGAACCTTGCGCACACCGCCAGCAATCTGGTCCAGCTCGGCAGCAGAGGCGATCAGTTTCGCAGCGACCCCCAGATCCTCGGACTTGGCTTTCAGCAAGACGCGCAACAGATCGGCCAGCGCCGGGTTCACCTGCACCTGATCCTTGCTGTGATCGGGTTTGGGCATATCTTCGGGCTTTGCCTCCATCCCTGCCTTGACCGCTGCCAAAAGACCTTCGGCAATCTCTCCGCGCCGCGCCTCGCGCAAGAGCAGACGAGAACGCCCGAGCTCTTCCAGATTGGTCGGCTTGGTGGAGGCAAGCTCCAACAGCGCATCATCCTTGATCACACGGCTGCGCGGCACATTGTTGGATTGCGCATAGGCCTCGCGGAATTGCGCCAGTTCCTTGACGATTGCCAGAAACCGGCCAGAGTTCGTGCGGGTCTTGACGCGCAGCCATGCCTCGGCCGGGCGCACGGTATAGGTTTCGGGGTCGGTCAACACGGCCAGTTCTTCTTCCACCCATTTCTGGCGGCCACTGGCGGCGATTTGTTCAGCAAGGCTTTCATAGATCACGCGCAGATGCGTCACATCGGCCAGCGCATAGGTCTTTTGCGCCTCGCTGAGCGGGCGGCGCGACCAATCGGTAAAGCGGCTGGTCTTATCCAAGGGTTGATGCGCGATCTTGCGCACGAGGGTTTCATAGCCGACCTGTTCACCAAAGCCGCAGACCATCGCGGCGACCTGCGTGTCAAAAAGCGGCTTGGGAAAACAGTTGCCCTCGACAAAGAAAATCTCGAGATCCTGCCGGGCGGCGTGAAACACTTTTACCGTCGCCTCATGGCGGAACAGGTCATAAAGCGGTTCCAGCGACATATCCGGCCCCTCGATCGGGTCCACCAAGACCGCGTCGCCTTTGTCTCCGGGCAGCGCCATCTGGATCAGGCACAGCTTGGACCAATAGGTCCGCTC
>JBFHGI010000275.1:0-4219 GCA_041583175.1 Pseudorhodobacter sp.
AGCCTTGTCTGCAAGGCAATCTCGGCCAATGGACGACCGACGGTGAAGCTGAGCGATAACCCTAATAAGGCGATGGGCCCTGCCGAAGAAATCGCGCGCTACAAACGGGTGTTCGGCGTAGGCAAACAGGACGCAATGGACGTTGTCGTTTGACCTGAGTAACAGTTCAGCCCTGCATTGCCCCGTGCAAGAACGCCCCGCCTATCAGCGACTTGTGGTTCTTCACATGGCGTGCAACCAGATTTCGCGCCTGCCGCCCCACCGCAAACAGGCGCGCTGGTTCGTGGGCTGCGTGGGGCAGCGTCGCCTGATCCGCGCCCAATAGCAATTCAAGCTCTGCCAAGGCACGTGCATCCATAACGCGCAAGGCTTGCGGCCCCAGAAAGAGGCTCTCGCTTGGCATGCCTTCGGCAACGACGATTTCATGCTCTGCGAAAAGCAGGTGGACATAGGTCAAGCGCCGTTCTGGCACGATCACCTCAACGCCATCCATGACCGTCAGTTTCATTGCGGCAATCAAAACCTCGGGCGCGCCAAAAATCCGTTCAGCAATGCGCGAGGCAATCAGGATGCGGTGCTGCTGGGATACCATCAAATCGCGTTTCGGCAAGTGATTGCCAAGCGCATGCCGTCGGATGCGCACGGGGCAAAGCCGCTCATTTTCGGCAAGCGACGCGGGTAAATGGGTTTGCGCCCAAATCCAGACGAGCGGTTGCGCGCCATGATCACGGGTCAGAACCAGATCACCGGGCCGCAGCCTTTCAATCGCAACCTGACCTTTCGGGGTTTCAATCCTCGTCCCTGCTGTGAAACAAACGTTGAAAGTTCCAGGAGTTGGCGTTGCGTCGTTTACAAAGGTGCTGGAGCCATCCGGCCCGCGCTGGATGGACGCCCCGTCAATGTCATTTCCAAAGTCCTCACCCGTACCGACCCGCGTTGCCGTTGCAGGAAAGCCGGTATACCCCCCTCCGCCGGTTTCGGGCGTATCCAGCGCATCCCCATTGAAGCGGGCAGAGATATATTGGTTCGCCACTGGGTCATAGACCACAATATTGTCACCAGAGTTGTTGATAACCGCCGAACCACGCGCAGCATTGAAGAAAAGATCATCCGCCCCGCCGGCAGGCTGCCCCCTGCCTGAACGCCCGTAATCACGAGTGCATGCGCACCCGGAGCCAGCACCGCGCCTGCGGGGAAGGTAAACCACTGTCCAACGCCTTGGTCCCAAAGCTGAAGTCCGGCAATACTGATTGCCACGCCAGAGGTATTTACAAGCTCTATGTATTCATCGGTCGCGGCCGAGGTTCCGTTGCCATCCGTATCGAAAGATGTGGCCCCGTTCGGATCCGCTAGAATCTCGTTTATCGCTATGCCACCACGTAGCAGATCTGCCAAAGTGAGGATCCTCTAAAGCCCGATACTCTTACCTGACAAAGAATAGGCGTTGCTGCCAATACAGCAAAGCACTGTAATTTATTAAAAATTACGATGTCCCATGCCTGCAACAAACGCTTTTACAGCGTCAGCAAGCTAATGCCCCAAAAGACCAAAGCCGAAAGCAGCGCAGTGGCGGGCACGGTAATCACCCAAGCGGCAATGATCGTCAGGAAGTGGGAGCGGCGCACCAGTTTGCGGCGGCTGCGTTCTTCGGGCGCGACGGGCTTGCCCTTCAGGATGCCAAGCTGGCGGGCGCGGCGCTCTGCGTGCCATTCACGATAAAATCCGACGCCAAAAATCGCCCCCACTGCGATATGGGTGGAACTGACAGGAAGGCCCAACCACGAGGCAACAATAACCGTCACCGCTGCAGACAACGCCACGCAATAGGCGCGCATAGGGTTCAGTTTGGTGATCTGGCTGCCCACCATGCGGATCAGTTTCGGGCCAAACAGCATCAACCCGAACGACAGGCCCGCCGCCCCGATCACCATGACCCAGAGCGGAATCTGCACTTTGTTTGCACCGTCAAAATCCTGCACTGCGTGGACAATCGCGGCCAATGGGCCGACGGCGTTTGCCACATCATTCGCGCCATGTGCGAATGACAGTAGTGCAGCAGATGCTACCAGCGGGATTCCAAACAGTTTTTTGATAGATTTCTTGCGGTTCTCCAGCCCTTCGGATTGCCGGCGGATCAGGGGTGCGCTGACGACTTGCGCGATCACAGCCACGACCAGCCCGATCATCAAGGCTGTGGGAAGGTCTATGGAGATAATCCGTTTCAGGCCCTTGATCGACAGATATGCCGCGAAAGCCCCCGCCATGATGGCGATCAGGATCGGCACCCAACGCCGCGCCGCGGCGATCTTGTCCTCGGCATATTCGATCTTGGCCTTGATCAGCGCAAGGAACATGGCGGCAACGGCGCCCCCCAATACCGGCGAAATCACCCAGCTGGCGGCAATCTGGCTCATCGTTGACCAGTTCACCGCAGTGAGACCTGCCGCCGCAATGCCTGCGCCCATGACGCCCCCGACCACCGAATGCGTGGTGGAAACCGGCGCGCCCAACCAAGTGGCAAGGTTGATCCATAGTGCGGCGGACATCAGCGCCGCCATCATCGCCCAGATAAAGGTAGACCGATCAGCAAGGCTTTCCGGTGCAACGATCCCGCCCGAGATTGTTGACACCACATCCCCACCTGCGATCAAGGCCCCCGCCGTTTCACAAATCGCCGCAATGACAATCGCTCCGCCCATGGTCAGCGCGTTAGAACCAACGGCCGGGCCCATGTTATTCGCCACATCATTGGCCCCGATATTCAGCGCCATATAGGCCCCGAAAACGGCAGCAAAAATCACGATCAACCGATCGGGAGAGCCGCCGGCAAAGATCGCCGCCGCAACAGCGACCACCACGATGAACGCAAGTCCCAAACCCGGCGCCACCAAGGGACGAGCGACATATTGGGTCGCTTGCTCCAGATGTGCGATGCGGTTGAGGTCTTTATCGAGGGTCTTCCACTGGTTTACCGGACGGTCGGTCATTATGAAGGCCTGTCATCAATTCGTTACATGTCGCGGGCCAGCTATCCGGTTTTACACCGAGAAACAACACGGATCAGCGCCATTCCTTCTGGGCTGCCTCAATCAACAGGCGTAATTCCGGCTCTTCCACCTTTTTGGCCGCAAGCGGTGCCGGGAACCATTTCCGATAGCGCATTGCAGCCTCAGGGAAGTCATCCCTGATGGTCACATCAGTCAGGGCAAAGACCTGTACGACACAATTTTGTTTCACACCGCTGCCGCGCCGCTTGTCATAGGTGAAGCTGCCGATTGCTTCATCAGAGATTTCTCCCTGAACGCCTGCCTCTTCCCATGCTTCTATCGCAGCAGCTTCGGCCAACGATTTGCCGCGCATCGGCCAGCCTTTGGGAATAATCCAGCGGTTGCTGTCGAGACTGCGGATCAGCAAGACCTCAGTCGCCACACCTTCCCCTCGCACACAGATTGCACCGACCTGAAGAATGGGCGGACGGAAGAACAGGCTACGAATGGTTTTGAACAAAGCGCCGATCATCGCATGACCCTATCGGCGCAATGTAACGCACGCTTGATATGGGACCGCATGACAGGATCATCCGGCGCAAGGCGCGGCATTGTCCAGCCGACAGAAGCGAGCGTGCGGGCAAGCGTGAACACATCAACCATGCGGGGGGATGCGGGGCGCAGCGTTTGATAACCTTCAATCAGGGCCGCACGTATTTCGGCATGCGCGGGTTCATAAAGGTTCTGCGACATGACCGTGCCCAGATCATACAGCGGGAAGCCCATCCCGCTGTCATCAAAGTCGATCAACGAAAGGGCAGCGCCATCGACCAGAACATTCTCGCGCAGCACATCGGCATGCACCGGGATCATTCGTGCGTCATGCGACTGCAACTCATCCCGCAAGAACCGACGCGCCTCTTGCAAACGGGTGGCTTCCGCTTCGGTCAGGGCCGGATGCTCCCAGAATCGCCCCCAGAAGGGTGCCTCGCCCGTCAGCCCGTCGATATCCCACGCGGGCCGCGCGAAACTGTCAGGCAGGGCAAGCCCCTCGGTCATGCTATGGATTCGGGCGAGCAATGCGCCAAGCGCATGATGGCGCGCGGCTTGCTCGCCCGCCGTGCCCGCCAGTGGCACACCTGCTTCGCCCAAAGGGAGGCCCGCCAACCAAACCACAGCCGAGGCGGCGCGCCCATTCGATAACACGCGCAGCATTTCGCCATTCTGCGCGG
>JBFHGI010000276.1:0-4214 GCA_041583175.1 Pseudorhodobacter sp.
AATATTGCAGTTTTAGTGCGTTCCAAGAGTGGTGGCTTTGGCCGAAAGGAACGCAGCAGGTGGAATTTGATCGCAATTTCGGTTGGGCCACCTGCTACCTTACGTCGGCTGCTTTCCAAAAACATTGCCATGTCGCGAAACCGTGTCGGCGCACTTGGCGCCCGGAGCGGACCATCTTATGGCTCCACCACCACAGGACCTGTTGCGATTAAATCTGGATCAAAATCCTGCATGTTCGCGCCCATAGGTCGCAAGCGACCTTCGGGATCGCTCCAATGGGTAACTACGCCGCCATCACAGCGCCCTTTGATCCCAGTTTGCGACCTTGCCCAGCATAACACGTTCGGGCGTTCACAAGAGGCTTGTTCGTCCGCTTGGCAGGCCAACTTGCTTTCGCGACATAACCTAAAAAAAACGGCCCGAACGATGTCGGGCCGCTTTCGAAATGCTGTCGCGCGGTTTTAGCCGGCCAGCGTTTTTGCCACTTCTGCAGCGAAGTCTTCTTCTTTCTTCTCGATGCCTTCACCAACGGCGACGCGCACGAAAGAGGTCACTTCAACGCCGGCATCCTTGGCGGCTTGCGCCACGGTGATATCGGGGTTCATGACGAACTTCTGGCCGAGCAGCGTGTTCTCTTCCAGGAACTTCTTCATCCGACCCGGAATGATGTTGTTCTCAATCACCGAATCCGGCTTCGGCTTGGCCGAGGTCGCGTTCTCTTCCAGGGCTTTCTGGGTCTGCACGGTGCGCTCACGCTCCACCACGACAGGGTCCAGATCCGCCTCGGACAGGGCTAGCGGTGCGGTCGCGGCAATGTGCATTGCGATTTGCTTGGCGATCCCGTTGTCAGTGCCTTTCACAGCAACCAACACACCGATCTTGCCCATGCCGTCAGCCGCGGCGTTGTGCACATAGGCCGCAACGCTGTCACCTTCGACCATTGCCATACGACGCAAAGACAGCTTCTCGCCGATCACTGCCACAGCCGAAGTCACGGTATCTTCCACCGACTTGCCTGCAACTTTTGCAGAGGTCAGCTCTTCTACCGAGGTCACGCCCAAAGCCGCTTCGGTGATGCCTGCGACCAATTTCTGGAAATCGGCGTTCTTGGCAACGAAGTCGGTTTCGGAGTTCACTTCGACAGCAACACCCTTGCCGCCCGAAACGGCCACGCCGACAAGGCCCTCTGCCGCAATACGGTCAGCCTTCTTGGCAGCCTTTGCAAGGCCTTTGGTGCGCAGCCAGTCGATCGCGGCTTCCATGTCACCATTGACTTCGGTCAGTGCTTTTTTCGCGTCCATCATGCCCGCGCCGGACATTTCACGCAGTTCTTTCACCATCTGTGCGGTAATCGCCATGGTGGCTCTCCTCATATCATGCGGATATCCCGGCGGGGCTTACCCCCACCGGGTAACATTAAGACGACAGGTCTCAGACTTCGGCTTCTGCGACGGCTTCTTCTTCCGGGGCTTCTTCCAAAGCGCCGAGGTCGATGCCGGCAGCGCCCATTTGGGCCGACATGCCGTCAAGCGCTGCGCGCGACACCAGATCGCAATACAGCGCAATCGCGCGGGCGGCGTCATCGTTGCCCGGGATCACATAGTCAACGCCTTTGGGCGAGCAGTTGGTATCAACCACGGCCACAACCGGAATACCCAATTTCTTGGCTTCCAGAATAGCGAGGTCTTCCTTGCCAACATCAATGATGAAGATCAGGTCCGGGGTGCCGCCCATTTCACGGATGCCGCCCAAGGAAGCCTGAAGCTTCGCCTGCTCGCGTTCCATGTTCAGACGCTCTTTCTTGGTGAGGCCTTCAGCACCGTTCGCAAGCAGCTCGTCATATTGCTTCAGACGCTGGATCGACTGGGAAACGGTCTTCCAGTTGGTCAGCGTGCCGCCAAGCCAGCGGTAGTTCATGTAGAACTGTGCGGATTTCTCGGCGGCTTCGGCCACGGCCTTTTGGGCCTGACGCTTGGTGCCGACGAACAGGATGCGGCCGCCTTTGGCAACCGTGTCGCGCACGACTTTCAGCGCCTGATCCAGCATCGGAACAGTTTGCGTCAGGTCGAGAATGTGGATGCCGTTGCGGTCGCCGTAGATGTATTCACCCATCTTCGGGTTCCAACGTGCGGTCTGGTGACCGTAGTGAACGCCAGCTTCCAACAGCTGACGCATGGTGAACTCAGGAAGAGCCATGCCTTATCCTTTTCCGGTTTGATCCTCGGCAGGGCCGTCTTCAGAACATATGTTCCAACCGGCGGACCTTTCGGGATTTCTCCCCGAAAAGGCCCAAGCCCCACCTGTGAAGTGCGCTGCCCTTACCGCGCCTTTTGACGGTTGGCAAGCCCCTGCCCTGCCTTTTGGCCCAGAGCTGCGGTTTTTTCAGGTATTTGAACCAAGATGAAGCCCGCCGTCTCATCCTGGTCTTAAAGACCTGTCGCGATTTGATGTAAAGCTGCCCTGCCATGGGCGCATGCTTCCCGCTTGCGCAAGCGCCGGGTTTGGGCGAAAAGCCAAGCCATGAAGACCGCTGATATTCTTTGCATCGGGTCCGTCCTCTGGGATGTGATTGGCCGCTCGCCTGCTGCGATGCGGCTGGGATCGGATGTGCCGGGGCGCATTTCACGGCTGCCAGGCGGGGTTGCGCTGAACATCGCGATGACGTTGCGGCGGTTCGGCCTGACGCCTGCGCTGCTGTCAGCGGTGGGACAAGATGCCGAAGGCGAGGAGTTGACCCAGCGCTGCAAGCAGATGGGGCTGATCACCGACCTGCTCTATCGTTCCGTTGATCTGCCGACCGACATATACATGGCGGTGGAAGGGGCGAACGGCTTGATTGCCGCCATTGCGGATGCGCATTCGCTGGAAGCAGCGGGCGACAAGATCCTACGCCCGCTGGCCGATGGCCGCTTGGGCAGCCAAACGGCCCCTTATGAGGGGTTTGTGGCGCTGGATGGCAATCTGACGCAGACGCTGCTGGCGCAAATTGCCACCTCGCCTCTGTTTGCTCGCGCCGATCTGCGCGTAGCCCCTGCCAGCCCCGGCAAGGCCGAGCGCCTGTTGCCCCTGCTTAACCATCCGAGCGCCACGCTTTATGTCAACCTTGAAGAAGCGGGCCTGCTGGCCAAACAACCCTTCTCCTCTGCCCCTGCCGCTGCCGAAGGCTTGCTGGCGCGCGGGGCGGCGCGCGTGCTTGTGACCAATGGCGGAGATACCTGCGCCGAAGGCACCAAGTCCGCCGGTGTGATTACCGCCACCCCGCCGCAAGTCATGGTGGCCCGTGTTACCGGGGCGGGAGATACGTTCATGGCGGCGCATATCGTCGCCACGCTCCAGAATGCGCCACGGCAAGAGGCGCTGGACCGCGCCATTACCGCCGCCGCCGAATATGTATCGGGAGATATCGGAACATGACACACGCGCCCCTCACCATTCTGCCCGAAGTTGCGGAGGCCTTGGCCAAAGGCGGCCCCGTGGTTGCGCTGGAAAGCACCATCATCACCCACGGGATGCCGTTTCCGCAGAACATGGAAATGGCCCTGACGGTCGAGCAGGACATCCGGGATGCCGGTGCCACGCCTGCGACCATCGCCGTCATGGGGGGCAAAATCCACATTGGCTTGTCGCCGGAACAGCTTGAAAAGCTTGCACAAACACCGGATGCGCGCAAATTGTCGCGGGCCGATATGGCCGCTTGCCTGATCTCGGGCGATACGGGGGCCACCACCGTTGCCGCCACCATGATCGCGGCAGAGCTTGCGGGGATCGACGTGTTTGCCACGGGCGGCATTGGCGGCGTGCATCGCGGGGCGGAAACCTCTTTCGACATTTCCGCCGATCTGCAAGAGCTGGCCCAAACGCCTGTCACGGTAGTTGCGGCAGGGGCAAAAGCCATTCTGGACATTCCAAAGACCATGGAAGTGCTTGAAACCCTTGGCGTTGCGGTGATTGCTTACGGTCAGTCAGAGCTTCCCGCCTTTTGGGCGCGGTCTTCTGGGCAAATGGCGCCGCTGCGCTTTGACAGTGCGGCCGAGATTGCCGCCGCCCATCTGATGCGGGCGCGGCTTGGCCTTTCGGGCGGGCAGTTGGTGACAAACCCTATCCCGGTCGCAGATGAAATCCCGCTGCCGCAGATCATGCCGATGATCGAACAGGCGCTGGCCGAGGCCGAAGCGCAGGGCATCGCGGCCAAATCGGTGACCCCGTTCCTGCTG
>JBFHGI010000277.1:0-4205 GCA_041583175.1 Pseudorhodobacter sp.
ATCGGCAAAGACAGTCGGCTCCACGAACATCCCCGCCGCAGCCCCCCCCGTGACCAGCCGCGCGCCTGCGGCTTTGGCCCCTTCGACATAGCCCATCACCTTGGAAACCTGCGCGGCCGATACCAACGGCCCCATCTGCGTCTCCATCTCCATCGGGTCGCCCAGCACGATCTTTTCGGCCCGCGCCTTCAGCTGCGCCAGAAACGCCTCCTTGATGCCCTTTTGCACGAAAACCCGCGTGCCATTGCTGCACACCTGCCCCGCCGAATAGAAATTCGCCATCATCGCGGCGCCCACCGCGCTGTCCAGATCGGCGTCATCAAAGATGATCAGCGGGGATTTGCCGCCCAGTTCCATCGTCACATTGCGGATACCCTCTGCCGCCGCCGCATAAACCTTGCGCCCCGTCGGCACCGAACCTGTCAGCGACACTTTTGCCACCCGCGCATCTGTCACCAGTGACGCCCCGACCGCACCGCGCCCCTGCACCACGTTGAACAGCCCCGCAGGCAGCCCCGCTTCGATGAAAATCTCGGCCAGTTGCAGCGCGCCCAACGGCGTCACCTCGGAGGGTTTGAACACCATCGCATTGCCCATCGCCAATGCAGGCGCGGATTTCCAGCAGGCAATCTGGCTGGGATAATTCCACGCACCGATGCCCACACAAACCCCCAATGGCTCGCGCAGCGTATAGGCAAAATCGCCGCCCAGCGGGATGGTTTCACCCGTCACAGTTGGGGCCAGCCCGCCGAAATATTCCAACGCATCCGCGCCTGAGGGCCAATCCGCGACCAGCGTTTCCTGCAAGGGCTTGCCGGTATCCAGCGTTTCCAGCCGCGCAAGACTATCGCCATATTCGCGGATCAGATCGGCGGCGCGGCGCAAAATCCGCCCTCGCTCTACCGGTTTGCGCGCGGCCCAATCGGCCTGCGCCGCCGCAGCCGAGGATAGTGCCGCATCAATCACCGCAGGCGTCGCCTCATGCAGGCTCGCGATCACTTCGCCGGTGGCCGGGTTCAGCACTTCCATCACAGCGCCTTCGCTGTCTTCCATCCACGCGCCATTGATGAAATGACTGGCTTCGGGTTGGGCGATCATATTGATAAACCTTTCAATTCTGTGGCCAAGTAAGATTGGACCATGGCAACCGAGGCCCGCCCGTCCGAAGGCCGCTCGCTCAGCGCCTCCCGCAGATAGACCCCATCGATCAAAGCCCCCACAGCCTCGGCCAAGGGGGGCGCGCCTGCACCGGCCATCGGGCGCAAGGCATGTGTCAGGTTGGCATGCAAACGCCGCTGGTAGACCCGCAGCAAGCGGCGCGCGCCGGGCACCGTCTGCGCCAGTACGTAGAAATTCAGCCAGGCGCTGACCACCTCCCGCCGGAAATTCGTGGCACTGAACGAGGCGAGCAAAATCGCCTCCAGCCGCGCCTCTGGCGTTCTGGCGGCGGCCAACGCGCCCCGCACCTCCGCCCCGTAAAGCGACAGGATATGGCGCATCGCGGCCAGAAATATCTGTTCCTTGCCGCCGAAATAGTGATGCGCCAGCGCAGTCGACATCCCCGCCCGCTTGGCAATCTGCCCCACCGTCACGTCCAAAGACCCGGCCCGCCCGATCTCCATGATCGTGGCTTTGACCAGCGCCGTCTTTCGGATAGGCTCCATTCCGAGCTTGGGCATGACGTCCTTTCGAATAAAAACTTGCCTTCTGGGCTATCGTGAAGTTTATTGACTCGTCAATCAACAAAAAACCAACTTAGGGAGAATACATATGCCCAAGATGAAACTCGGCCTTCTGGCCAGCACCGCCGCGCTTGTTCTGGCAGGCCCCGCTTTTGCCAATTGCGACAAGGTGACCTTCTCGGATGTTGGCTGGACCGATATCACCGCGACCACCGCAACCACCTCGCTGGTTCTCAAGGCGCTTGGCTATGAAACCGAGACCAAGGTTCTGTCCGTCCCTGTCACCTATGCCTCTATGGCCGAAGGCGATATCGACGTGTTTCTGGGCAACTGGATGCCCACGATGGAGGCCGATATCGCCCCCTACCGCGAGGCAGGCACCGTTGACACCGTGCGCACCAACCTGACCGGCGCCAAATATACGCTGGCCACCAATGCCGCAGGCGTGGCCGCGGGCATCACCGATTTCGCCTCCATCGCGCAGGCCTCCGAAGCACTGGACGGCAAGATCTACGGGATCGAGCCGGGCAATGACGGCAACCGCCTGATCATGGATATGATCGACAGCGACGCCTTTGGCCTGAAAGGCTTTGAAGTGGTGGAAAGTTCCGAACAAGGCATGTTGGCGCAGGCGACCCGCTCGGAAGAGCGCAACGAGCCTATCGTTTTCCTCGGCTGGGAACCCCATCCGATGAACGCCAATATCGCGATGACCTACCTGCCCGGCGGCGATGATTTCTTTGGCCCAGATCTGGGCGGCGCGATTGTCGCTACCAACACCCGCGCAGGCTATGTGGCGGAATGCCCGAACACCGGCAAGCTGCTGCAAAACCTCGAATTTTCGCTGAAGCTGGAAAACGAGATCATGGGCGCAATCCTTGATGACGGGATGGAGCCGGAAGCCGCCGCGAAGGCATGGCTCGCCGCCAACCCCGACACGCTTTCCGCATGGCTCGACGGTGTGACCACCAAAGACGGTGGCGATGCAATGGCGGCCGTCACCGCAGCCCTCGCCCAGTAAGTCCCAGGCCCCGGCGCAATCCGGGGCCTTTTTTCCACCTGAAGGACGAAGATGGCCCTTTTCACCCCTTTGATTGATGCTTTGACGGGCGCGAAAATCCCCGTCGGCGATGCCGCGCAGGCCGCTGTGACATGGCTCAAGACCCATGCCTCCTGGCTCTTCGATCTGATTTCCGACCTGCTGGACGGGCTAATTGAAGGCGTCACCTGGTCGATTGAAACCATCGGCCCGATCGGCATGACCATCGTCTTCGTCGCCCTCACCTACCTGTTGCAGTGCAGCCCGAAGAAATGCCTCGTCGTGGCGCTTGGCATGCTCTTCATCATCAACCAGGGCTATTGGGGCCGCACGATCGAAACCCTCTCGCTGATCCTTGTGTCCTGCATCGTCTGCATGGGCGTTGGCGTGCCGATGGGCATCCTCGCCGCCCGCAAGCGCTGGGTCTACGGCCTGCTCGAACCCGTGCTGGACCTGATGCAAACCCTGCCGACCTTCGTCTATCTCATTCCCGCTGTTATCTTTTTCGGCCTCGGCGCAGTGCCCGGCCTGATCGCCACCGTGATCTTCGCGCTGCCCGCCTCCATCCGCCTCACCTATCTTGGCATTTCCACCACCCCCACGGCCCTGACCGAGGCCGCCACCGCCTTTGGCGCAACCCCGATGCAACGCCTGCTGAAGGTCGAACTCCCCTCTGCCTTCCCGCAAATCATGGTCGGGCTGAACCAGACCATCATGCTCTCGCTCTCCATGGTCGTCATCGCCACGCTGGTCGGCGCTGGCGGGCTTGGCCAACCGGTGCTCAACGGCCTCAACCGCATGAAACCCGACCTCGGCTTTGAATCCGGCTTCGTCATCGTGGCCCTTGCCACCGTGTTGCGCGTGATGCTGGAGGTGCGCAAGAAATGAGTGTCGCCGTAGAATTCGATAATGTGTCCATCGTGTTCGGGGACAAGCCCGAAGCCGCCCTGCCCCTGATGGATGCCGGTCAAAGCCGCTCAGAAATTCAGGCCAGCACCGGTCAGGTGCTGGGCGTCCACAACTGCTCCCTGACTGTGGAAACCGGTGAAATCCTTGTCCTCATGGGCCTGTCCGGCTCCGGTAAATCCACGCTGTTGCGCGCGGTGAACGGGCTGAACCCCGTCGTGCGCGGGGCCGTGACCATCCATGATGGCGACTGGTCTTGCGAGGTGGTCTCGGCCCCGAAACCGGACCTTTTGCGCGTGCGCCGCGAATGTGTGGCGATGGTGTTCCAGCAATTCGGCCTGCTGCCGTGGCGCACCGTGCGCGAGAATGTCGGCCTCGGGCTGGAACTCGCGGGCCAAACCGCAGCCCAGCGCCGCGCCAAGGTGGATGAACAGCTTGCACTGGTCAACCTGACCCAATGGGCGGACCGCAAAGTGGGAGAGCTTTCTGGCGGCATGCAACAGCGCGTCGGCCTCGCCCGCGCCTTTGTCACCGATGCGCCGATCCTTTTGATGGACGAACCCTTTTCTGCCCTCGAC
>JBFHGI010000278.1:0-4205 GCA_041583175.1 Pseudorhodobacter sp.
AGCCGGTGATTTCAAAACCACCTATAGCGAAGACAGCCAGACTTTCCCGATCAAGTTTGACCGCATCCGCTACTATGCCGTGCTGGCCGTGGCCTTTGGCGTCATCCCGTTTTTCATCAATGACTACTGGGCCAATGCGGTGTTTGTGCCCTTCCTGATCTATTCAATCGCCGCCATCGGGTTGAACATTCTGGTCGGCTATTGCGGGCAGGTGTCGCTGGGGACGGGCGGTTTCATGGCCGTGGGGGCCTATGCCGTTTACAAACTGATGACCGCTTTCCCCGAAGTGTCCATACTGATCCATGTCTTGCTGGCAGGCGGCATCACGGCGGGGGTCGGCGTGCTCTTCGGCCTGCCCTCCTTGCGCATCAAGGGCTTCTATCTGGCCGTGGCCACGCTGGCGGCGCAGTTCTTCCTCGTCTGGCTTTTCAACAAGGTCCCGTGGTTTTACAACTACTCGGCTTCGGGCCAGATTTCCGCACCCGAGCGGGATATCTTCGGCATCATCATCACGGGGCCAAACACGACCGCCGCCGCGAAATACCTGTTCTGTGCCGTGATCCTGCTGGTGCTTGCCTGGCTGGCCCGCAACCTGACGCGCGGTTCGGTCGGGCGCAAATGGATGGCGATCCGCGACATGGATATCGCGGCCGAGATCATCGGCGTGAACCCCTTGGCCGCAAAGCTGACCGCTTTCGCCGTTTCCAGCTTTTTCATCGGCGTGGCAGGGGCTTTGTTCTTTGCGGTCTATCTGGGCGCTGCCGAAGTGGGCGAGAGCTTTGGCATCCAGAAGTCATTCCTGATCCTGTTCATGGTCATCATCGGCGGCCTGGGGTCCATTTTTGGTAGCCTTGCCGGAGCGGCCTTTCTGGTTCTGTTGCCGGTGTTCCTCAAGAATGTGTTGGTCGGCATGCTAGGCTGGCCGACCGATCTGGCTGCCCATATCGAGTTGATGATCATCGGCGGGCTTATCATCACATTCCTGATCGCCGAACCGCATGGCATGGCGCAACTCTGGCGCCTTGCGAAAGAGAAACTACGCCTCTGGCCCTTCCCGCATTAAGGGCCACAGCAACGGAAACAACACAATCAATCTTTGGGAGGAGACTTGAGATGAAAATGAACTTCACAGCACTGGCCGCGGCCGCCATGATGGCAGCCGCCCCGGCAATGGCCGATCTGGTCGTACCGAACCTGTCTTACCGCACAGGGCCTTATGCGCCCGGTGGTGTGCCCTATGCAGACGGGTTTCAGGACTACTTTACCCTGCTGAACGAGCGTGACGGCGGTATCGGCGGCGAAAAGGTCGTCGTACCCGAATGCGAAACCGCCTATAACACAGAAAAAGGTGTGGAATGCTACGAGGCGACCAAAGGTCAGGGCGCCTTGGTCTATAACCCGCTGTCTACAGGCATCACCTATCAGCTGATCCCCAAGGTCACGGCTGATGGTATAGCGCTTTATACCCCCGGCTATGGCCGCACCTCGGCCTCTAACGGCAAGGTATTTTCCAACGTGTTCAACTATCCGGCGAACTATTGGACCGCGGCTTCTGTGGCGATCAAATATTTGCTCGACCAGAACGGCGGCGACCTGAACGGCAAGAAAATCGCGCTGGTCTATCACAACTCCGCTTATGGCAAAGAGCCGATCCGCACGCTGGAAGAACTGGCCAAGAAACACGGGTTCGAGTTGAGCCTGCTGCCCGTCGACCACCCCGGTCAGGAACAGAAATCGCAATGGCTGCAAATCCGCCGTGAAAAGCCGGATAATGTCATCATGTATGGCTGGGGCGTGATGAACGCTGTGGCCATTCAGGAAGCTGCCAACATCCGCTATCCGATGGACCAGTTCATCGGCATCTGGTGGTCGGGCGCAGAGCATGACGTGCTGCCCGCAGGCGATGGTGCCAATGGCTACAAATCGCTGACGATGCATGGCACGGGGATGGATTATCCGGTCTATGCCGATCTCAAGAAATACGTCGCTGATGCGGGCAAGGGTGCAGGCGCAGGTGATCAGGTCGGCACTGTTCTCTACTCGCGTGGTATGTATGCAGCGATGGTCATCGCCGAGGCTTTGCGCACAGCACAGGGCATCGCAGGTACATCGGCGATCAACGCGCAGCAGGCACTGGCTGGCTTCGAGAACCTGGAGATCACCGAGGCCCGCATGACCGAACTGGGCTTGCCCGACTTTGGTCAGGCGTTCAAATCCACCTGTGGCGATCATGGCGGCCCCGGCATGGCCCGTCTGCAGCAATGGGACGCTGCGACGAAAAAATGGAGCCTGATCTCGGATTGGATCGCGCCGGATATGGATGTGATCCAGCCGCTGATCATGGAAGATTCCGAGGCTTTCGCCAAGGAAAACAACATCGAAGCGCGCTGTAATTAAGGCGTTTCCTCCCGGCCGCCACACCCGTTGCGGCCGGGAATTCTGAGTGTTTTTGCAAAGATGAAACCCATGCTTGATAGCCCCAAAACCGCCGACACCTTGCTTGAGGTCAACAATATCGAGGTGATCTACAATCACGTCATCCTCGTGTTGAAAGGTGTCAGCCTGACCGTGCCAAAAGGCCGGATTACGGCACTCTTGGGGGGCAACGGCGCGGGCAAGACCACCACGCTCAAGGCGATTTCCAACCTGTTGCGGTCCGAGCGCGGCGAGGTGACAAAAGGCTCCATCGCCTATAATGGCCAGAATATCGCCAACCGTGATCCTGCCGAGATGGTGCGCAATGGTGTCATTCAGGTGATGGAGGGCCGCCATTGTTTTGAGCACTTGACGGTTGAGGAAAATCTGCTGACGGGGGCCTATACCCGGACCGAAGGGGCAGGGGCGATCAGCGCCGATCTGGAAATGGTTTATAATTATTTTCCACGCCTGCGCGAACGCCGCAAATCACAGGCGGGCTATACCTCGGGCGGGGAGCAGCAGATGTGCGCCATCGGCCGCGCATTGATGAGCCGCCCGTCGATGATCTTGCTGGATGAGCCGTCGATGGGTCTTGCGCCGCAACTCGTCGAACAGATTTTCGAGATCGTGAAAGCGGTGAATGAAAACGAAGGCGTGACCTTCCTTTTGGCGGAACAGAACACCAACGTTGCCCTGCGCTATGCCCATACCGGTTACATTCTGGAATCTGGCCGTGTGGTGATGGAAGGCACGGCGCAGGAATTGCGCGAAAACCCGGATGTGAAGGAATTCTATCTCGGCATGTCCGACAAGGGCCGCAAATCTTTCCGCGATGTTCGCAGCTATCGCCGCCGCAAGAGGTGGCTGGCATGAGGGATCACAACATGACCCATTTCGACGCTTTGGAAACCCGCAGCGCTGATGCGCGCGAAGCCGATCAACTGGCGCAACTTGCCGCGCAGATTGCGCGCGTGGCACAAGCACCGGGGGCTTGCCGGATTGACGGCACAGCACCGCAATCGCTGGCAGATCTGGCTAAGCTGCCGGTTTTGCGCAAATCCGACCTGAGCGCATGGCAAAAGGAAAACCCGCCCTTCGGCGGCATCCCAACCGCCAATGTCCACCACATCTTTCAATCCCCCGGCCCGATCTATGAGCCGGGCGGCACCAGCCATGACTGGTGGCGCATGGGCCGTTTTCTGCATGCTTGCGGCATCGGTTCGGCTGACATTGTACAGAACTGTTTTGGCTATCACCTGACCCCCGCAGGCATGATTTTCGAATCCGGTGCGCGGGCGGTGGGGGCAAAGGTCATTCCCGCAGGCACTGGGCAAACCGAATTGCAGGTGCGCGCGGCGGTCGATATCGGTTCTACCGCTTATGCGGGCACGCCGGATTACCTGAAGATCATTCTCGACAAGGCCGATGCGATGGGTGAGCGGTTGAAGATCAGCCGCGCGGCGGTGGGCGGCGGGGCACTGTTCCCCTCCTTGCGCAAGGAATACGCGGACAGGGGCATCCAGACCCTGCAATGCTATGCAACGGCGGACCTAGGAAATATCGCCTACGAATCCCCGGCGATGGAAGGAATGATCCTTGATGAAGGCGTCATCGTGGAAATCGTGCGCCCGGGTACCGGTGATCCGGTAGAGCCGGGCGAGGTGGGAGAAGTGGTTGTGACCACGCTGAACCCCGATTACCCTCTGATCCGCTTTGCCACCGGCGATCTGTCTGCCGTGATGGAAGGCACCAGCGCCTGTGGGCGCACCAATACCCGCATCAAGGGC
>JBFHGI010000279.1:0-4191 GCA_041583175.1 Pseudorhodobacter sp.
CCCTTTCCGGCTCCCCATGTCACCTGCCCTGCTTTTGCGGGCCGCACGCTTTATGTCACCTCTGCCACGCAAGGCATGGATGCGGAGGCTCTGGCCGCCCATCCCGGCGCCGGGCAGGTCTTTGCGCTTGAAGCTGCGGGTGAGGGCCGTGACGAACCCCGCGTCCTAATGTAGAGCGCCACAGCAATTGCATCACCGATCGTCATTGCACCCCACACAATTCTGCGATTGACCGGCCGCCCCGCACCGCGCAAAGGTCTCGGGCCTACAGCTCGGAGCCTGCCATGACGAAACCTGCCCTGTTCACCCCGGTCTTGATTGCGGGCTGCGCGATTCTGTTGGTGAATTTCGCGATCCGCGCCAGCTTTGGCGTGTTCCAGATTCCGATTGCGACAGAGTTCGGCTGGCTGCGGGCCGATTTCTCGATGGCGATTGCGATCCAGAATCTGGCCTGGGGGGTGGGGCAGCCGATTTTCGGCGCTTTGGCCGAGCGGTTCGGGGACCGCCGCGCGATTATCGCGGGCGCGATGCTCTATGCTTTGGGCTTGGTCCTGTCCTCGATGGCTGTGACACCGGGGCAGCATTGGCTGCTGGAAATTCTGGTCGGCTTTGGCATCGCAGGCACCGGATTTGGCGTCATTCTGGCCATCGTGGGGCGCGCCACATCGGATGAAAACCGCAGCCTGTCGCTGGGGATTGCCACGGCGGCCGGTTCGGCGGGGCAGGTGTTTGGTGCGCCCACGGCAGAGTTCCTGTTGCAAAGCTATAGCTGGCAAACGGTGTTCCTGATCTTTGCCGTGCTGATCCTTTGCGTGTTGTTCGCGCTGCCGTTCCTGCGCGCGCCGATCACGGCCAGCAAGGTGGAGTTACAGGAAAGCCTTGGGCATGTGTTGGGGCGGGCGTTCAAGGACCCGAGCTACATCATGATTTTTCTGGGGTTCTTTTCCTGCGGCTATCAGCTTGGCTTCATCACCGCGCATTTTCCGGCCTTCATCACCGAGATGTGCGGGCCGATCGATCCCGCAGGCTATCTGGCCGGTATCGGGATTTCGAGTACCTCGGCGCTGGGGGCGGTGGCGATCTCGGTGATTGGCATGGCCAATATCGCAGGGGCGATTTACGCGGGCTGGCTGGGCAAGCGTTATTCCAAGAAATACCTGCTGGCGGGGATTTACGCGGGCCGGACGATTGCGGCTGCGGCGTTTATCCTGCTGCCGATGACCCCGGCGAGCGTGCTGGTTTTCTCGCTTGTGATGGGGTCTTTGTGGCTGGCGACGGTGCCGCTGACCTCGGGCCTCGTCGCGCATCTTTACGGGTTGCGCTACATGGGTACGCTTTATGGCTTTGTGTTCTTCAGCCATCAGCTCGGGTCTTTCCTCGGGGTTTGGCTGGGTGGGAAAATGTACGATCTGACAGGGGATTACACTCTGGTCTGGTGGATCGGGGTGGGGATCGGCGCGTTTTCCGCGCTGGTGCATCTGCCGATCAGGGAAAAGCGGGTGGCGTTGGTCGCGGCATGAGGAGGGGAGCCGCCCATGGGGGCATCGAACCCCCATGAGCGGCGCTGTCGCGGCCCGGCTTTTCAGGCGGGCGGCTTGGCGGCACCTGTAGCAGGTATTTTTGCCAAGGTGAAATGGGAGCGGGGATGAAAATCGGGATTGTCAGTTTGGTCTTGGCCTATGTGCTGAGCCAGTTTTACCGTGCGTTTCTGGCCGTGATGAGTCCGGAGTTGATTTCGGATCTGGGCGTGACGGCGGGCGACTTGGCCGATGCATCGGGGCTGTGGTTCCTGACTTTTGCGGCCTTGCAGATCCCGGTCGGGGTGGCGTTGGATCGGATCGGGCCGCGGGCGACTGCAGCGGTTCTGTTTGCGGTGGGGGGCGCGGGCGGTGCGGCGCTTTTTGCCGTGGCGAACGGGGCTTGGGAGATCAAGATCGCGATGGCGCTGATCGGGGTGGGATGTTCGCCCGTTCTGATGGCGAATTACTATATCTTCGCGCGGGAGTTTTCGCCGGCGGTTTTCGGTTCGCTGGCGGGGGTGGTGATTGCGGTCGGGTCATTGGGGAATATCGCGAGTTCGATGCCTTTGGCCTTTGCGGTAGAGATCTTGGGCTGGCGTGGCAGCTTGTGGGGCTTGGCCGCGCTTAGCCTTGCGGTGGCGCTGTCGATCGCCGTGCTGGTGCGTGATCCTGCGCGTTTGCCGCCGGGGCCGCGCGGGTCAGTTCTGGATATTCTCCGCATTCGCGCGCTTTGGCTGATTTTGCCGATCATGGCGGTTAATTACCTGCCGATCGGGGCGCTGCGCGGACTTTGGGTCGGGCCCTATATGGCGGATATGTACGGGCTGGATGCGGGAGGGATCGGGCGCGTGACGCTGGCGATGGGGGTGGCGATGGTTCTGGGAAACCTCGCCTACGGCCCGCTGGACCGCGTTTTTGGCACGCGGAAATGGTTGATATTCGGGGGGAATGCCTTGGTCGTGGGCGGTTTGCTGGCGCTTTGGGCGCTGCCCGTGGAAGGGGTTTTGTTCGCGACACTCATGCTGGCGGGGATCGGGTTTTTCGGGGCCTCTTTTCCGATGGTCATGGCGCATGGACGGGCATTTTTTCCGCCGCATCTGGTGGGGCGGGGGGTGACCTTGTTAAACCTGTTCGGGATCGGGGCGACCGGTCTGGCGCAGGTCTATACCGGGCA
Organism: Pseudorhodobacter sp.; assembly: GCA_041583175.1. Lineage (GTDB taxonomy): Bacteria > Pseudomonadota > Alphaproteobacteria > Rhodobacterales > Rhodobacteraceae > Pseudorhodobacter. The sequence continues at coordinate 2,695 of JBFHGI010000279.1, forward strand.
TCTGAAGGCCACGGCGGCAAGTGCGGAAGCGGGCTATGTGGCGATTTTCGGTTTCTTTGCTTTGGTGATGATCCTGGGATTGGTGGTGTATCTTTTTGCCGAGGATCGGGTGGATTAGAGCCGCAGAATCGCGCGCGACTCATTTGGTAAGGCTTTGATTGTAAGTTGTATTGTGGTTTTTGTTAACTGAGTTTTAATGCGGGCGGGGGTGGGTGTTCGCGTCATTCCGGGGGCAGTGTCGGGGTGAACCCCGACCTACGGAGGTTTTGGGATGGGTAGGGCCATCTTCTGCAACACTGACGCAAACGCAGAGCATTCATGACTCAATCGGGACCTCGATTACGGTCTTTGCAATGGCTGATTTGCGGGACGAAGCTGCCGCGCGCTGCACGTGCTCCTATGTCCGGTCTGGCGCCCCCTTCCAAAAACGGTCGTTTTTAGAAGGGGGCAGCGCTGCGCACGAACGGGGCTTGGAATGATCGGACGCCGCAGTATAGTTTTGCTATGAACATACTTAGAACGGACATCTTAGCAGTGACACCCTTTGGCTCCGAGCTTTGGCTCTTTGATGGTCCTGCAGTAACAGGTGCGGCGGGTTTTCAGTTTCCCACGCGCATGGCCGTGGCTAGGCTGCCCAATCACGGCGAACTATTGGTTTGGTCCCCTGTAGCCCTGACTCAAGATGTGCGCATCGCCATTGATGCCCTTGGTGCTGTCCGTCATCTGATAGCTCCGAATAGTCTGCATCACACGTTTCTTGCAGAATGGGCCGCTGCATATCCAGATGCACGGGTCCACGCCGCGCCAGGTTTGACGCGACAAGTCGCAGGAACTGAGATTCATTCAGTAATTGGCGATGAACCGGACCCAGACTGGTCTGGTGCGATGGAACAGGTAATCGTGCGGGGTAACCGGATCACGACCGAGGTGCTATTCTTCCACCGCGAGTCGGCTACGGTGCTGGTGACAGACCTAGTGCAGCAAATACCAAAAGGCTGGTATCGTGGATGGCGGGCCGTAGTGGCTCGACTTGACCTAATGACAGCCCCCGTGCCGTCTGTGCCTCGCAAGTTCCGTATGGCGACGACAGATAAAATCGCCGCGCGAGATGCCGTCAAGCGCATCTTGGAATGGCCCGCTCAACGTCTGGTCATGGCGCATGGCACTCCGATGCAGTCCGATGGACAAGAGGCGTTGCGGCAAGCGTTTGGTTGGCTAATGCGTTAAGGGATGTCGCCACGCTCCAAAATCGCTCCTTTTTGCAACACGCCAAAATCACCCGGATTGATGTTGCCAAAAAACCCCGCTCAAAACTTAAGTGGTTGTTGGAGGTTTTAGGAAGGTCTCATGATAGCGGACATTCGTGACAGCCGCAGCATTACGCACTTTGGGCTCAAACCAGACATTCGCCGCGCGCTGCACCAAGTTCCGCTTTGCGGGGCGGAGCTGCCGCTGGGAGTCCGTATTTCGATCACCACGAATTGGCGTTATTTGGTC
>JBFHGI010000280.1:0-4190 GCA_041583175.1 Pseudorhodobacter sp.
CGGCTTGGCGGCAACCTTGGGGGCTGCGTTGCGCCCGAACAAGGACGGGATCAGGCGCATCGCCGGCACCTCATCCGAGAGCCGCGATGCGATGCAAAAACTGGTCCAGCGGTTTGAGGTGGGCGGCTACCGCCCCCGGATCGGTACCGTTCAACCCTTTGACGAAATCCGCGCAGCCCATGCCTTGGCAAGTGCGCGGCACAATGCGGGGAACCTGATCCTGCGCATGGTCTAGAAACGGAAAACGGGGGCGCAGGGCCCCCGTTCACCTGTTTGTCTTGTGCATCTGTTACGGATGCGCGGCGTAAATTTCCGCGATACGGGCGACCGCATCCTCGGCGGTCATCTCGACGCTTTCACCGCTGCGGCGGCTGGTCAGTTCCACCACGCCGTTCTTCAGCCCGCGCGGGCCGACGGTGATGCGCCACGGCAAGCCGATCAGATCCATCGTCGCGAATTTCGCGCCTGCACGGTCGTCGCGGTCATCATAAAGCGGGTCGAGGCCCAACAGCTTCAACGCCTTGTAGATCGCTTCACAAGCCGCATCCGTATCGGCATCACCTTGCTTGAGGTTCACAATCCCGCAATGGAACGGCGTCACGCCTTCCGGCCAGATAATGCCCTTGTCATCATGGCTCGCCTCGATGATCGCGCCCAGCAAACGCGACACGCCGATCCCGTGGCTGCCCATCTGCACCGGCACTTTCACCCCGTCAGGGCCGACCACCGTGGCCCCCATCGCCTCAGAATATTTGGTGCCGAAGAAGAAGATCTGCCCCACCTCGATACCCCGCGCGGATTTGCGACGCGCTTCGGGGATGGCGTTGAACAGCGCCTCGTCATGGGTCTCATCGGTGCGGGCGTAGAGCGAGGTGAACTCCTCCATCACGGCTTGGCACTGGGCCTTGTCGTCATAATCGATATCCCGCGCGCCGAGGCTGATATCGGTCACGGCGCTGTCATAGAACACCTCGGATTCGCCAGTTTCCGCCAGAACAAGGAATTCATGCGTATCATCGCCGCCGATAGGGCCAGAGTCCGCGCGCATCGGAATGGCTTGCAACCCCATGCGTTCATAGGTGCGCAGATAGCTGACCAGATGGCGGTTATAGGCGTGCAGCGCATCTTCCTTGGTCAGATCGAAGTTATAGCCGTCCTTCATCAGGAACTCGCGCCCTCGCATCACGCCGAACCGCGGGCGCATCTCGTCGCGGAACTTCCCCTGGATGTGATACAGCGTCAAAGGCAGGTCTGTGTAGCTGCCGACATGGGCGCGGAAGATGTCGGTGATCATCTCCTCATTCGTGGGGCCATAGAGCATGTCACGCCCCTGACGGTCCTTGATGCGCAGCATTTCCTGACCGTAATCATCATAACGACCGGATTCGCGCCACAGATCGGCAGGCTGCAAGGTGGGCATCAGCAACGGAATATGCCCCGCGCGCACCTGTTCCTCATGCACGATCTGTTCGATGCGTTTCAGAACCTTATAGCCCAGCGGCAACCACGAATAGATGCCCGCCGCCTGCTGCTTGATCATGCCCGCGCGCAGCATGTAGCGGTGGCTGACGATCTGCGCCTCGGCAGGGTTTTCTTTCAGAACGGGAAGGAAGTAACGCGACAGCCGCATGAAGGCACCTTTGGGGAAAGAGGAGTTGCGCTGTGGTTTAGGCAAATCCACGCCTGCAAGCAAGGGTGCCAGGATTTTTCGGCCAAAATTCAGAATTATCGACTGGAAGTGTTGCGCGCGCGAATTTCGTGGGCCTTGAATTGACCGTGCTGATAGGCAATGTGTGGAAGGTAACAAAGGGGGCCGCATGGCATTGCCAGTAAAACAACAGCTTACCTATTGGGGCATCGCCGCGGTGGTGTTTCTGGCCCTGCTTTGGCTGTTGGGGCCGGTTCTGGCGCCGTTTCTGGTTGGCGGGGCGATCGCCTATTTCCTCGACCCCGTCGCCGACAGGTTGCAGCGCTGGGGCCTCAGCCGCGTGGCGGCCACAACCGTGATCTCCCTTTCCGCGCTGCTGATTAGCGTGTTGCTGGTTCTGGCTGTCATTCCATCCCTTGCCGCCCAGTTGACGGGGTTGGTAGAGGCGACACCGCAGATTTTCTCCAGGCTGCAAGTCTTCCTGACCGAGCGTTTCCCCGATCTGCTGGATGAAAACAGCGTTGTCCGCCGCTCCATCCTGACCATTGGCGACAGTTTGAAAGACTGGGGCACGCAAGCGGCCAAGACCCTTTTCACCAGTGCGCTCGGCGTGTTGAATGCACTTTTGTTTCTGGTCGTCGTTCCAGTCGTGGCTTTCTACCTGCTGCTGGATTGGGACAAGATGGTCGCCCGCGTCGATGCGCTTCTGCCGCGCGACCATGCGCCTGTCGTGCGCGAATTGGCGCGGCGGATCGACCGCGTGCTGGCGGCCTTCGTGCGCGGCCAGATCAGCGTTTGCATCGTACTGGGCGTGTTCTATTCGGCCGCGCTGATGCTGGCAGGCCTTGATTTCGGCTTGTTGGTCGGGGCCATTGCGGGTGCGATCACCTTTATTCCCTATGTCGGTGCCTTGGTCGGCGGGGCTTTGGCCATCGGTCTGGCCCTGTTCCAGTTCTGGGGCGATTGGGTGTCTATCGGGATTGTCGCGGGCATTTTTGCCCTTGGGCAGTTTCTGGAAGGCAATGTCATCACGCCGCGCCTTGTCGGCAATTCCGTGGGGCTTCACCCTGTCTGGCTGCTGTTCGCACTGTCTGCCTTCGGCTCGGCCTTCGGCTTTGTCGGCATGTTGGTGGCGGTTCCGGTTGCCGCAGCCTTGGGCGTGCTGACCCGCTTCGGGATTGAACAATACCAGCAAAGCCTGCTGTACCGCGGCTTGTCAGAGGCAGAGGCGATCGCGATCGAAAAGGACGCGCTGTGACACGCCAGCTTGCGTTTGCCTTGCCCCTGCGCGCCGCGCTGGGGCGCGAGGACTTTTTCGTCTCGGCGACCAATGCGCAAGCGCTGGCGGCCTTGGACGCATGGCGGGATTGGCCGCGCGGCAAGATGGTGCTGATCGGCCCACCGGGGGCAGGCAAGACCCACCTCGCCCATGTCTGGGCCGATATGACCGATGCCCAGATCATCTCGGCGGCCGATCTCGCCCAGGCCGATCTGGCCGGATTGGCGCAACGCGGGCCTGTCGTGGTGGAAGATTGCACGGCCCTCGCGCACAGTGCCGCCGGCCAAGAGGCGCTGTTTCACTTGCACAACATGCTGGCCGCCAAGGATGCGCCCTTGCTGATGACAGCCATCACCGCGCCGCGCGACTGGGGGCTGACCCTGCCCGACCTTGCAAGCCGCGTGCAGGCGGCCTCGGTCGCGCGGCTGGACCCGCCGGATGATGCGCTGCTGTCGGCGGTGCTGATCAAACTGTTTTCCGACCGTCAGATCACGGTCGCCCCTGCCCTCGTGGCCTATCTGCTGCCCCGCATGGAACGCAGCTTTGACGCCGCCCGCGCGCTGGTCGCACGGCTGGATGCCGAAGCCCTGTCGCGCGGCTGTGCTGTCAGCCGCTCACTCGCCGCAAGCCTTCTGGACAAAGACTGAGCCGCAAGCGAGAACTGTCATATATGTTTCACAGTTTACCCCGATAAGCCGAATCCATGACACAGGCAGATTTTCTCAAATCCTCATTCGCTCCGGCGGTGACGCTCACTCAGGCCGAAATCACCGGCCCGCGCCGCTTTTTCAATCGGGAACTCAGCTGGCTCGCCTTCAACTGGCGGGTGCTGGACGAAGCCTCGAACCCGCTGGTGCCGCTGCTGGAACGCCTGCGCTTCCTGTCGATCTCGGCCACCAATCTGGATGAGTTCTATACCGTTCGCGTGGCCGGTTTGCGGGCGCTGACGCGCGGTGGCAAGGTCGCCATATCCGAGGATGGGCGCACGGCGGCGGAACAGCTTGTGCTGATCAACGACAACGCGCGGCGGTTGCTGCAAACTCAGCAAGCGGTCTTCAACAAGCTGAAGAAAGAGATGGATGCGACCGGCATCACCATCGTCAACCGCTCCAAGCTGACGACCCGCGATCTGAAGCATCTGGAAGAGCAATTCGTGCATAAGGTGTTTCCGGTGCTGTCGCCGCTGGCGATCGACCCGGCGCACCCGTTCCCCTTCATCCCGAACACCGGCTTTTGCCTTGCGCTGGAACTGGAACGCGCCAC
>JBFHGI010000281.1:0-4176 GCA_041583175.1 Pseudorhodobacter sp.
AGGGTCATGGCAAGCCTCGAATATATCAGGATTGCTTTCTGTTAGCGCTAACGGAGACAAAAGAAAAGGGCTGCGACGCGCATTTCAACGAGATTTTACAATATGTCGCGGAAATTTGCCGGTGGCGGGGGTGCGTTGTGGCGCCCTGAGTGGCGGGTCGGACCTGTTGCAAAAGCGATCCGGTGGCTGTGGCCGATTTGCCGCGGCACTTTTCGCTGACACAGCAAAAGCCCAGTAATGCACGATCCTTTCCCCAATTCGGCCACATTCTGCCGCCAAATCTTAACGCGGGACAAAAGGGCACAGAACGTACCGAAAGGAAAAGCCATGAAGGCTATTCGTACTATTCTCGCACTCGGCATGGCAGTTGGTTTGTCAGCTTGCGGTGGCGCTGATCTTGCTTCGCGGAACGCGCCGCTCAGCACTTCGGACTTGCCGAAGGCCGTCGAGGCGCCGCAAAAACGTGTGGTTTTGTCGTCACAGTATAACGTGACCGAAATCCGCATTTCTGTGCCGCGGTCGCTGCGCGTCTCCGAGGCGAACCTGTTCTACCCCAATGCGGATATCGTCTGGCGCGGAGAGCCTTTGGGCGACCGCCACCAGCAGGTCCATTCCATCTTCACCGATGCCTTCGGCATGGGCACCCAGAATATGAAGACCGGGCCAGAGGTGATCGTCGAGGCTGAAGTGCAGCGCTTTCACGGTGTGACCGAGAAAACCCGTTATACGGTGGGCGGCGTGTTCAACATGGAATTCATGCTGACCGTGCGCTCTGCCAAAACCGGAGAGATCATCGACGGGCCGCGCTTTGTCGAGGCCAATGCCAAAGCCTCGGGCGGCAGTGCCGCGATCGAGGAGGAACAGGCAGGCCGCACCCAGCGCGTTGTCGTGATCGAGACCCTGCGGGCCAAGATCTGGCAGGAGTTGTCGCGGAAATACGAGATGACGCCGGTCAGCCGCAACGCCGCACCGATTGCCCTGACACCGGGCCGTTTGCTGGAACAGTCGCCGCTGCCGCTGTAATCGCGACAAGCACGACAGACGGGCTTTCGCAGGCCATTGAAAACCGATATGGGGAGGGGCATGAACAGCACCTCCCCTTCGCATGACAGCGACCCCGCAAGCACCGGGCCGAATGATCGGCCCACCGTCCGTTTGAAACCGAAAGCCGAGGCGCGGGCGATCCGCCACGGCTTTCCTTGGGTCTATGCGGATGAGTTGGTCACCGACCGCCGCACCCAGAAAATGGCCCCCGGCACGCTGGCCGTGCTGGAAGACGGCGATCGTCGCGCGATGGGTCTGGTGACCGTTAACACCAATTCCAAGATCATCTGCCGGATGCTGGACCAGAATCCCGAAGCCGTGATTGATCAGGGCTGGCTGGAGGCGCGGCTGGCCCGCGCGCTGGCGATGCGTGAACGGCTGTATGACGCGCCCTTCTACCGGTTGGTCCATGCCGAGGCGGATGGGCTGCCGGGGGTGGTGATTGACCGCTTCGGCGATACCGCCGTGATCCAGCCCAATGCCGCTTGGGCCGAGGCGCATATTGACGCTTTGGTCGCTGCCTTGATCGCGGTGACGGGTGTGGCGCATGTTCTGAAAAACGCCACGGGGCGGGCCCGCAGTCTGGAAGGGCTGAACGAGGAAACCCTGATCATGGCGGGGGCGATCGAGGCGCCGATTCCGGTGCCGATGAACGGCGCCACCTATATGGCCGACCTGATCGGTGGCCAGAAAACCGGGCTGTTCTTTGACCAGCGTCCCAACCACGCTTTTGCCGCGCGGATGGCAAAAGGCGCGCGGGTGCTGGATGTGTTTTCCCATGTCGGCGGCTTCGGTCTGGCAGCACTTGCGGGTGGTGCTGCCTCGGTTCTGGCCGTTGATGGTTCTGCCCCCGCGCTGGCGCTGGCCGAGCAAGGGGCTGCGGCCTCGGGTTTTGCCGATCAGTTCACCACACGCCAGGGCGATGCTTTCGCCGTGCTGGAGGCTTTGGCCGCCGAGGGCGCGCAATTCGATGTGATCATCTGTGACCCGCCTGCATTTGCCCCGGCCAAACCGGCGCTGGAGGCGGGCTTGCGTGCCTATGAGCGGGTGGCGCGTTTGGCCGCGCCCTTGGTGGCGCCGGGGGGGTATCTGGGTCTGTGTTCCTGTTCCCATGCGGCGGATCTGTCATCCTTCCGCAACGCCTGCGGGCGGGGCATCGGGCGGGCCGGACGGCGGGGGCAACTTCTGCACACGGGCCACGCGGGCCCTGACCATCCGATGCTGCCGCAATTGGCGGAAAGCGGCTATCTCAAAGCGTTGTTCTACCGGCTCGACGGGTGAAGCTCTGCCTTGATGCCTGCGTCCTGTTTCCGACAGTGATGCGCGAGGTGCTGCTGGCTGTGGCGGGGCAGGGGCTGTTCACCCCGATTTGGTCGGACCGTATTCTGGGCGAGTGGCAGCGCGCCGCCGCGCGCTACGGCGCCGAGGCGGAGGGCGAGGCGCTGGCCGCCATTGCCCGCGCCCAAGACCTGTTTCCGAACGCGCGGGTGAAACCCCAAGCGGGGCTGGAGGCGCGGCTGCATCTGCCGGATGACAATGACATCCACGTTCTGGCCACGGCTATCGCGGGCCATGCCGACGCCATTGTCACGTTGAACGCCAAGGATTTCCCGCGTGGCAGTTTGCAGGCCGAAGGGCTGGACCGCCGCGACCCTGACGGGCTGTTGTGGGAGTTGTGGTCGCATCACCCCGAACAGGTGGAGGCCGCGCTGGAACAGGTGCGCAGCACCGCCTCGCGCCTCTCGGGCGAGGAGAAGGCGCTGAAACCGCTTCTCAAACGCGCCAAGCTGACACGGCTGGCCCGCGCCATCGGTGCTTGATGACAAATGCCGTTAAGGCAAACGCCAGCGTTGCGATGGAAGATCAGGCCGTTTAGCATCCGTATCGTCCCTGACGGAGCAATGTCATGCTTGGTTCATTTCTGCGATCGCTGACTCTTCTGGCCGCTTTCCAATTCGCACAACCCGCGTTCGCGCAATCCGACCCTTATGCGGGCATGGACCCTGAACTGGTGGCCGGCGCGCAGGCGGGCAATCCGTTCGATCTGATCAACCTCGGGCTTGCCCTGGTGACGGCCGACACGTCAGAGGCCTCGCAACGTCTGGCGCTGGAGCTTTTTACCCAGTCCTACACCAAGGCGACCGATAACCCCGATAGTCTGGATTTGCGGCTGGCGGGCTATGCCTTGCGCGAAATGGCCAATGCGGAAAAGGCGCTGACGCAGTTCCGCAAGGCGTTGGGGCATTATGAGGAGGCGGAAAGCCTGTTCCGGTCTCTGCCCGCCTCGGATGAGTATAACCGCATGATCGCCATACTGCTGGAAGATCAGGGCATCGTGCTGCAAGACCTGTCCCGCTATGAGGATGCGCTGCGGCCGCTGAAAATCGCTTATGACTGGCATATGAACCAGGACCCGCCGCAGCTTCGCGATGCGGCCAATGTGCTGCTGAACGCGGGCACCGCGCTGGAACGGCTGAAACGCTATGACGAGGCGCTGGACCTGTATCGGTGGAGCTTTGAGACCTTCAGCGAAACCGATGGCGATGACAGCGCGGTCGCGGGCTATCTGTCCAACAATATCGGCTGGGTCCATGTCCAGACCAAGCAATTCAGCGCGGCGCGGGAATGGCTGGAAAACGCGCTGCGGATATTGGAGCCGCTGGAAGGTGCGATGTCCTATAACGTCACCATCCTGCGCATCAACATGGGGCTTGTCGCCATCGAGGAAGGCAAGGCAGAGGAAGCCATTCGCTGGGGCCTTTTGTCGATGCCTTATATCGCGCAGAACCGCCAGCAGACGCTTGCGATTCAACGCTGGAACTTTGAAACCCTGTCGCGCGCCTTCACCATGCGCGGTGAGCCGGAGCGTGCGATCTTTTTCGGCAAGCTGGCGGTGAATGCCCAGCAGGCCGTTCGCGCCAACAACAAGGGCGACACGCCGGACGACACGCAGGAATTGCAGGCCGAATGGCGCAGGCTGTATCAGTCGCTTGCCGATCTGCTGATCTCGCAAGGCCGGATTTCCGAGGCGCAGGCCGTGCTGAACATGGAAAAGGAAGAGGAGGTTTATAACTTCCTCAAGCGCGACGGTGCTGCCGATATCACCAAAACCCGCGCCACGCTGAACAATTC
>JBFHGI010000282.1:0-4175 GCA_041583175.1 Pseudorhodobacter sp.
CCTCAACCTCATCGCCGCGCATGAACAAGGTCTGGTTGCCGCGGATCACATCCATGATCAGCCGTTCATAAGCATCAGGAATATCGGCACCATCTTCGCCCAAAGCCTCGGCAAACGACATATCCAGCGGCACTTGCGTCAGGCGCATCCCGCCCGGCCCCGGTTCCTTGATCATCACCATCAGGTTCATGCCTTCATTCGGCTGCAAACGGATGACCAGCACGTTCTCGCGCCACCCCTCGGCATCGTCAAAGATCGAATGCGGCGGCTCGCGGAAGGTGATCGCGATTTCCGAAGCCCGCGCGCGGAGGCGCTTGCCGGTACGCAGGTAGAAGGGTGTCCCCTTCCAGCGCCAGTTCGAGATATGCGCCTTCAGTGCGATATAGCTTTCGGTTTTGCTTGCCGGGTCTTCGGAATGTTCCAAATACCCGCCCTGCCCGTTGCCCGCCAGATATTGCCCGCGCACGATGTCATCTGGCGCAACCGGATCCAAAGCACGGATAACCTTCAACTTTTCGTCGCGCACGGCATCTGGGTCAAAGTGATAGGGCGGTTCCATTGCGATCAGACACAAAAGCTGCATCATATGGTTTTGCACCATATCCCGCATGGCCCCCGACTTGTCGTAATAGGCCCCGCGCCCGTCAACGGAAACGGTTTCCGCCACGGTAATCTGCACATGGTCGATATATTCCGATTTCCACAGCGGTTCGAACAGGATGTTGGCAAATCGCACAGCCATCAGGTTCTGCACGGTTTCCTTGCCGAGATAGTGATCAATCCGGTAAATCTGCGTCTCGTCAAAATGCTTGGCGAGCACCGCGTTCAGCGCCTTCGCGCTTTCCAGATCGCGGCCGAAGGGTTTTTCGACCACGATGCGGCTGTCCTTATCTGCGATTTTGTAATCATGCAGGCGTTCGGCCAGATCGCCAAAGAGCGACGGCGCGACCGAGAAATAGAACGCTTTGACAACATCTTTGCGGACCCGCTTTTTCAGCTGGTCCCAGCCGCCTTTGCCTTTGGCATCAATCGCGACATAGCCCAGGCGTGCGATGAAAGCGTCGATCACCTCGGGGTCGCATTTATCCTTTGCCACGAATTCCGCGATGGCTGCACGGGCGAGTTCCTGAAAACCGGCGTCATCCATCTCGGAGCGGGCCGCCCCGATGATACAGCTTTCCGCCGGAATTTGCCCAGCCCAGAATCGTCGATACAGGCCCGGAATGATTTTGCGTTGGGCCAGATCGCCGGTGCCGCCAAACACCACGAGATCGAAGGGTTCAACTGGGATGACGCGCGAGACCATGGGCTTCCTCTCCGGGTGTCCGACTGTGTAGCTTTTGCGCTGTTAGCGCTAACGATAGGGGGTTTACCCATTCAGCACGCCCCTGTCTAGCACTCAGATGCGCCTGACAGAACCGTAATTCACAACTGTAACAGAACTTGGCGCTTCACAGCCGATCGCGACATTGGCGTTTCAAGACCTCAGGCAGGTGGCATGTTAAAGTTGGCGGAGTGGCTTGCGCCCTGCCCCTCCAGCCGCGCGATTTCCTGCCGCACACCTGCAATCAGCAGATCGGCAAAGCGGTTGAGTCGTTCGATCTTGGCATCATCCGCATGCCGCACCAGCCAGAAACTGCGGGTCAGCGAAATGGCTTCGGGCAGCACATGCACAAGTTCGGGTGCAAATGGCATCGCGAAATCATGCACCATGCCGACCCCCGCCCCTGCCCGCATGAGTTGCGTTTGAACCGAAACGGAATTGGATGAAATATCGGGTGTGGAGGCCCCCAACTCGCCAAGATAGTCCAACTCCTTGTCAAAGATCATGTCGGGAATATAGCCGACAACGCGATGCGCTTTCAGGTCTTCGCGGCAGGTGATGGCGGGGCTTTGCGCCAGATAGCTCCGCGAGGCGGCAAGATGCAGATGATAGTCAGTCAGCTTTTGCACTGTCAGCCGTCCGGTTTCAGGCCGACTGACGGCGATTGCCATATCCGCTTCGCGCTTTGACAGGTTGAAAACACGCGGAAGCGCCACAAGCTGCACCTCCATCCCAGGGTTCTCGGCACTGATCCGGGTCAGAACCTGCGGCAAAAGGTAGTTGGCGCTGCCATCCGGCGCGCCAAGGCGGATTTGCCCGGTCAGCCCTTCATTCTCGACCTGCAAGCTGTCTCTGGCCACCGTAAACGCGGCTTCGGCAGCAAGGCTCGGGTCCATCAGCCGCTGCCCCGCTTCGGTCAGTGCATAGCCTTGTGGCGTTTTACTGAACAGCCGCGCCGACAAGGACGCTTCCAGTCGCGCGATCCGGCGACCGACCGTTGCGGGATCAATGCGCAGGGCTTTTCCCGCGCCGGAAAGGCTTTCTGCCCGTGCGACCGCCAGAAAGATGCGAAGATCGTCCCAATCCATGCGCCCTCACCCCCTTAGTCTTGCAAAACTGCAAAACCCTTTTGGGACATTGCCCCTTTATCGGGCAATTTTGCAAGGCTAGACTGGCACAAATTCATATGGGGAGAATTCCATGCAAGAGCTGAGCCACTGGATCAATGGTCGCCACGTCAAAGGCACATCGGGGCGCTTTGCCGATGTGATGAACCCTGCAACGGGTGAAGTACAGGCGCGGGTGCCGCTGGCCTCCAAGGCGGAACTGGATGCCGCCGTTGCTGACGCCGCCAAAGCGCAAGCCGCTTGGGCCGCCACCAATCCGCAAAAGCGCGGTCGGGTGATGATGGCGATGGTCGGTCTGATCAACCGCGATATGGACAAGCTGGCCGAGGCGCTGAGCCGCGAGCATGGCAAAACCATCCCCGATGCCAAAGGCGATGTGCAGCGCGGGTTGGAAGTGATCGAATATTGCATCAACGCAGCCCAGATGCTGAAAGGTGAGTTTACCGACAGCGCCGGCCCCGGTATCGACATGTACTCACTGCGCCAGCCTTTGGGTGTGGCTGCAGGCATTACCCCGTTCAACTTTCCGGCGATGATTCCACTGTGGAAAATGGGCCCGGCCTTGTCTTGCGGCAATGCCTTCATCCTCAAACCGTCAGAGCGTGACCCGTCGGTGCCCTTGATGCTGGCCGAGTTGTTCCAGGAAGCAGGCTTGCCGGACGGCGTGTTGCAGGTGATCAACGGCGACAAGGAGTCGGTGGATGCTATTCTGGATAACGAGGTGATTCAGGCCGTGGGCTTCGTCGGCTCCACCCCGATTGCCGAGTATATCTACGGGCGTGGCTGTTCCAACGGCAAGCGCGTGCAGTGCTTTGGCGGTGCCAAGAACCACATGATCATCATGCCGGATGCCGATATGGACCAAGCAGCGGATGCGCTGATCGGCGCAGGCTATGGCGCTGCGGGCGAGCGTTGCATGGCGATTTCCGTGGCCGTTCCGGTTGGGGATGCAACGGCCGATGCGCTGATTGAAAAGCTGGTGCCACGGATCGAAAAGCTGAAGGTTGGCCCCTACACGGCGGGAAATGACATTGATTACGGGCCGGTTGTAACGGCGGCCGCCAAGGCGAATATTCTGAAGCTGGTCGAATCCGGTGTGGAACAGGGCGCCAAGCTGGTTGTCGATGGCCGCGATTTCAAACTGCAAGCCTATGAGGATGGTTATTTCGTCGGTCCGCATCTGTTTGACCATGTGACCACGGATATGGACATCTATAAGAAAGAGATCTTCGGGCCGGTGCTTTCGACCGTGCGCGCCAAGACTTATGAAGAGGCGATCGGCTATGCCATGGACCATGAATATGGCAATGGCACCGCGATCTTTACCCGCGATGGTGACACGGCGCGCGATTTTGCCTCGCGGATCAATGTCGGCATGGTCGGGATCAATGTGCCAATTCCGGTGCCGCTTGCCTATCATACCTTTGGCGGCTGGAAGAAATCCGGCTTTGGCGATTTGAACCAGCACGGTCCGGATGCGTTCCGCTTCTATACGCGGACAAAAACGGTGACCTCGCGCTGGCCTTCGGGAATCAAAGAAGGGGCGGCGTTCAACTTCAAAGCGATGGATTGATGACGCGCGCCGGGGGGCTTCGCCGCCCCCCGGACCCCCCGCAGGTATTTTCACCAAGATGAAATGCTTGAAACTCTGTTGTAAGAGTTGTGAATTAAACATGTGTTCAATTCTGACTGACCCTTGAGAGGCCCTTGTGATGAGCATATCC
>JBFHGI010000283.1:0-4169 GCA_041583175.1 Pseudorhodobacter sp.
GATAAGCGATAACATGCGCCGCCAGCGGCGCGCCGCGAGCCTTCCTTGCCAAACCCAACCCCACGACACACGCCAACGCGCAGCAGCCAGTCCGGAACCAATCCGGCAGAGGATCAACCCGAGCCGATGATTTTGGTTCCCGTTGAAGGCTGTATAGCCCCTTCCCTCTGCGCATCAGGGCAAAGGCGCGAGGTTCTCGCGCCCTTTCACAGGGTCAAGTCGGACAAAGGCGACTTCATTCTGTGGCAAGACCAAGCCCCATCTTCGCGATCTTCGGCAAGTCGGCCCGAGCACGCACGAGACTATTGTTTCAGATTGCCGTGCCGGCCATCAACCTTGCAGGCGATTGGAATGGTCGCTTTTTTGGCGCAGAGCGAATTTCAGAAAACCACCTGCTTGCCAAATGGTGCCGCTCTCGGCCCGTTGATGCAGATCGTCACTTTGGATCTTCACCGCAGGTGCCCTATCCATCAAAGGAGGAGCGGCGAAGCCGCCGAAGCGCGTTGCAGAATTCGGCCTAACCGTTTCCAATCAGCACGAACGGCGCCCAAATGGCCGGGTTTGCGTTCTCCGGGCGCCTCATATCTTGCAAAAGGGCGAGAATTGCAGCTTGCAGCGCTTTGGCTTTCGACAGGTTTTGTCCACCAGATTGCGCGGCCAACGCCCCGGTCGTCAGCGCCACCGCAGCATCGTCTCGCACAGGCCAATGCGACACCAGAAGCGAGCGCGCACCAGCAAAGATGAAGCCACGCGCCAGCCCCGAAAGGCCGGTGGAATCCGGCTGCCCATCGGCGGCGGCAGTGTTGCAGGCCGAAAGCAGAACCCAATCCGCGTTCAGGTCTAGCTCCGCGGCATCGCTGGCAGACAGGTAGCTGGCCATGGGTTCTGGGTTCTTGGCCGGCATACTCAGCACAAGCCCCGGCTCTGCCATCCCCATTTGCCCTGCCAGAAGCCCGTGGGTCGCAAAGGCGATCACTTTCGCCCGTGAAAGCTCCGCGACGAGAAGAGTGGGTTTTGTTGCCGCCTCCCGCAGAAAGACAGAGCTCTTTCCCGCACTCAGCAGATCTGCAAGGGTCTCCACCTCGGTCCGAGTTCCGGGAAGCGGCGCAAGACCCGCGAAAGGGGCATCGGCGGCATCAGGCGGGGTAAAAACCGGGTCGCCAAAGCCGACAAAGGGCAGATCCCCTTGCGGCAGATAGCGCTGCAAGGCCGAGACAATCAAGCCAGCAGGGCTGGTATAGAACACCATCGCATTTTCGCGGACCATCCAATCGGTCGCGCGTAACGCCTGCGGGTCATCATCCTGCCCAGGCGGTGGGCTTTTGACGAGAAGCGAAAGTGGCAGTGCCGACAACGGTCCCTCCACCACCAGATGCAGGGTCTCCTTGCCAAGGAAAGGTGCCAAGGGGCCAAAAAAGGCTTGATAGAGATCGAAGGCTGCGGCGGGATCAAAAGGCACAGCATTTGTAACAGGGGCGGCAAGCGGGGTTGCCGCGCGGCTTGGTCCGGTAGGATCGAGACTTTGGCGCAGCTTGGCCACCGTCTTTTCAAGCGCGCCCGCCCTGATCGGAACCCGATGCCAACGAAATTCTTCGCCCTTGATCGCAAAAACGTAGCTGGCGGTATCGGTCGTGACGATCAGCACGAACACCTCGCCCTCTGGCAAATATTTTGGAATGTCATAGCGCGAAATCGTATCGCCCAGAAACGCGCCGTAGCTTTTGGGCAGAGCAGCGATGTCTGGTGCAAGGGCCTCAAGCGCCGCGAGGGTTTGCGCGAACTCCGCGCTATCGGCCGTGCCTTTGCGCAGCCCGTCAGCGATCAGATCTGACAAGCGATCCCGCTCTCGCAAGACGGCGGCCACCTCCGGCGCTTGGGCCAATAGCCTTTGGCCAAGCTGCATGCTGGCCGTGGCGGCCCCACCTTCGCTGAATTGTTGCGCGAGCCGGAAGGCGAGCGTTGCCCCGGCGTTGCCTTCCATAAAATCGGCCAGCCCCTCAGACAGGATGCTACCAACCCCGTCCGCAGAGCGCGGGATAGCAAGCGCAGCCTCCTGCCCCGCTTCGATCGCAGCAGTCGCAAGCTCGTCCAGAACCGAGGGGATGAAGGCCGCGCGCAAGGGACCTTTGCGAAACACATCAGCCGTCAGCGGTAACCGCCCGCCGGGATCGGGGATAAAGCCGCAATCGGGAACGCAATAGACCGGTGGCACATGCGGATAATCCGCCGCCCATTGGATCAGCAAATCGCATTCAAGCCCCGACCCTTTGGCCATCAGGCACCCCAGCGTATAGGCGCGCTGGCTGTGTGAAACCATGCCGATCTGGCTCGGCAGGCCGATCTCCGGCACAATGGCGAACAGGCGCGCGACTTCCGCACGATCCTTGCGATGCACCGCCAGCGACAAGGACAGAAGCATCCGCATCTTCTGCAACTCACGCACCGATTGGTGTCGATAGCGCCCATCTGCCTTTTCCGACAGACCGGAGGCGATGAAATCCGCCCAGGGTTGGTCTTTGCTTTGCTCGATCGTCGCTTGAGCTGTCGCGCCCTCGCTCTCGGCCATCAGAACTGTAGTCTGCGCGATGAAGTCGCCAAATTCCGCGTCAAACGCCTCTTGCACCGCAACTGCCTGCGCAAATTCACCACGCTCCGACAAGATCAACGCCTGCCGATAGGCGATGCGTGCGAGGGGAAACCAATCCAGGGGCGCAAAGCGGCGCTGCAATTCCAGCGACGATTGCAAGCTGGCTAGCGCAAGCGCCGGATCGCCTTGCAACAGCGCAAAGCGGGCATGGGCCAGCCGCCGTTCACGCTCCTGCACATCGTCCGCCAACAGGGTTTCGGCCGCGGGGTGATCACCGTAATAAGCTGCGGCCTCGTCCAGAAATCCCAAGGACAGCCGCGCGTTAATCTGGGCCGCCGCCGCCTCTTGCTGTGTCGCAACGGGCAGTTTGCCAATCGGCCCGATGCCCGCAAGCCGCAAATGCGCCGAAAGCGCCTGCCCTGCATCCAGATGAATAGAGGCGCGCAACAGATCGGCCTTTACCTGCAAACGATCCGGGACATGGCCAGCGCAGACATGGCCCGTTTCTGCAAAGTCGTCGGCGCGCGCTGCATCCTGATAGGCCGAGGCAACATCTCCTCCCCCGCGCTTCAGATCAGCACTTTCCAAAAGCGTCTCGGCACGCCCCTCGCAAGCTGCTGCAAGCTGTACCGGATCGGTATAGGCAACAGTTTGAACGGCCATCTCGGCCGCTGCCTGCGCCGAAGCCAGCGCGCTCTCCGCCGTCAGATAAAGGCCCATCCCGACCAGAAGCCGCGCCAGAATCCGGTTACTGTCGCGGATAACGATCGGGTCATTCGGGGATTGCTGGGTCAGCCCCAGGATGAACTGGGTTTCTGCCTCGATCGACACCGGATCACCGGAGGCTATCGCCATTCGCGCGCCGATCCTGGCCGAGGCCGTGGCGACAGGGCTGACGGGCAGCCCCGCCTTCCGGCGCAGGGCACGCGCCTCGGCCAGGCGCTCGGCCGCTTGGGCAGGCCGCTCGGCGCGAAGGTAGCGCTCGGCAGATTTCACACCAGCCAGTTCAGCCAGCGGTTTGGTTGCCCCGACTTTAGATAAATGCCCCGCCGCGCGCTGGTAAAACGCCGCAGATCGGGCCGGATTCGGTGCATTTTGCGCAAGCTCGGCCGCGATCCAATCCAGAAAGCCGCAATCTGCCGCCTCTTGTTCTGAAAGCGCGAGCGTTTCACTGCACTCTTCAGCCGGCGCCAAGATATCTAGCGCTGCCTTCAGATCCCCCTCGGCGGCAACTGTGCGGGCCTCGGCAACCCGGACCTTGGCACTGTTTGAAAAGTCGAGAGGTTGGGCCTCGGCCAGAGACGCGGCAAGAAGGAAAATGCAGGAAAGCACTACGGAATACTTCATGGCTCTTTGTCTCCGATCACGACCCGCTCCGTCAATATGGCAGACTCCATAGTTTGGTACAGGTCATCAAGAACAGCCTGTCTCCATCGCCTGCACATGACCCATCCGGTGAGGGCCACAGCGGAGAGAAAGCTATTTGCGTAACAATCAGAATAAATTGCGATGCAGCGCCAATGATCCAATCGGTCCAGCATGGTCCTGACCTGCTGCCAGACAGCGGTTTACTTCCAATCGC
>JBFHGI010000284.1:0-4161 GCA_041583175.1 Pseudorhodobacter sp.
GCCACTGGGAGTGGCAAGCCGGAAAAAAAGGAATTCTTTTGAAAAATATTTGGTAACGCTAAAAGTCTATAGGCATCGGCTTATCGATGACAGTCAGGGATTCCAGACCTTTTGCAGTTTCATTGACCCAGAGTCGCCATTGCGCGCGCGAAGATGGCCGGGTCGACATTGCCGCCGGAAGCAACGCAAATCACGTCCGGAGTCGTGATCTGCTCTGCATGGAACAGTGCCGCCGCCAAGGCCACGGCCCCTCCCGGTTCCAGCACAATCTTGAGCCGCGCCCAAGCCAGCCCCACGGCACGCAGCGCTTCGTCATCCGTCACCACGATGCCCGGTTTGCACAGACGCTTCATGATGGGAAAGGTCAACTCCCCCGGTGCCGGTGTGATGATCGCATCGCAAAGGGAGCCGGTAAGGCTTGCATTGCGCTGGATGCTGCCTGTGGCGAGGCTTCGGGTCACATCATCAAATCCAGCGGGTTCGACCGGGCGGGCGCGTAGGCCTGTTGCCCGCGAAGCCAATGCCAGAGCGATGCCAGAGGTGAGCCCTCCGCCGCCACAACAAACCAGCACATCCGCCTCGGTTATGCCCCTGTTGGCCGCCTGTTCGGCAATTTCCAGCCCGGTGGTGCCTTGACCCGCAATGACCATCGGGTCGTCGTAGGGTTTGATCAGCGTCAGCCCGCGTTCCGCCGCGAGCTTTGCCCCGATGGCATCGCGGTCCTCGGTTCCGCGGTCATAGAGCACCACCTCGGCCCCGAGGGCGCGCGTGTTGTCGATTTTGATGCGCGGAGCATCCGACGGCATTACGATAACCACTGGCACCTCATGCAACCGCGCCGCCATGGCGACCCCTTGCGCATGGTTGCCTGAGGAATAGGCAATGACGCCGGATTTGCGTGTCTCACGGTCCAGCGACGAAAGCGCCGACCAGGCCCCACGGAATTTGAAAGAGCCGGTGTGTTGCAGGCATTCGGCCTTCACCCAAACCCTGCGCCCCGCAATTTCGTCCAGAAAAGGCGAACTAAGCAGGGGAGTGCGCCGCGCGTGGCCTTCAAGCCTGCGCGCGGCGGCCTCGATATCTGCAATCTTTGTCATGGTTTGGCCCTTCGCTCGCTTATGCAATACTTTCGCCATAGCTGGCCTGTTGGACGGAAACAGTCAATCTTTAGCGGCTTTCTTTACGCATCATTAACGCTTTCCTTGTCACTGTTTGATGAACAGGCGGAGGAGCGATGCGCTGGATATTGCCGATCATTTGCTGGTTCTGGGCGGTGTCGGCGCAGGCAGGAGCCTGGCCGCGTGAGGCAGGCCAAGTGTTCATCGCATTGTCGGTCGATCACGTGCGCGCGCAGCTTTATGCCGAATACGGCATGAAAGGCGATTGGACGATGGGGGTAGAGGTCTCTTTGCCTCGCGGCAGGCGTTTGCCCGATGTCAGCAGCTTTGTGCAACACCCTGTCTGGCGCGGGTCGGGCGGGGCTATTCTGTCGGCAGGCTTGGCGATGGAACAACGCGAAACCCATGCCGCCTCCAGTTGGCCCATTCTGAAGGGAGAAGTGGAGATTGCTGTGCGGGCAGGGCTTTTCTGGGGGAAGGGGTTTCAGACGGGTTGGGGCAGTGGTTGGGCAACCGTTGACCTTCAGGTAGAGCGCTTGATCACGTCGGATTGGCTGGGCGAAGGGCTGGCCTACAAGCTGGATGCGGGTATCGGGTTGAAACCCACCGACAGGCTGATGCTGATTGCCCAGGCGCAGGTGTGGCGGCGGGGCGGCACGCAAAGATTACGGCTGGAGACCAGCGCGGGCTGGGCGATGGGGAACACCCATTTGGTGCTGTCGCCATCTGTCGGGGTGATCGGGCCGAAAGACCCACGCCTTAAACTGGGCCTGTGGGTGGAGTTCTGAGGGATTGAATGAAACCGCGCAATACAGCTACCGCCTCAGGCTCATCCAGAAACGGGATATGGGCGCGGTCCGGCACATTCGCGACGGTCATATCCGGCCTGCGGCGCTGCATCTCATCCGCACAGGCCTGTGACAATAGGTCGGAATTTGCCCCGCGGATGAGGGCCAGCGGCAAGCCCGCGCAAGCGTCGAACAGTGGCCAGAGGTCAACCTCAGGCCCTTTGAAGGCGGCAAGGAAGCTTTCGCGCAACGCGGGGTCATAGGTGATGCGCAGGCCCTCGGGCGTTTGCGTGTAATGCAGTTGTGCTTCCTCCAGCCAGCGGCTCGGGCTGACGTTTTCAAAACCGGGCATGTTGCGGGGGAGGGCGGCGGCGAGCTCCGCATGGGTCTTGGCGCGCGGGTTGCGACCGACGTAATCCATGATCCGCTCCAGCCCCGGTTTGTGGATTTCCGGCCCGATATCGTTGAAGCAAATGCCCAGCAGCCGATCCTTGGCAGTGGCGGCAAGCACCATCGCAATCAGCCCGCCGCGAGAGGTACCAAGCACTGCCGCCTGCGCAATGCCGAGATGGTCCAGCAGATCCAGCGCATCCTTGCCTTCTTGCGGGACGGTATAGGTGGCGGCACCCGTCCAAGCGCTGTTCCCGCGGCCTCGGTAATCCATGCGGATCAGGCGACAAGGCGGCAGATGCGGAATCATAAAGTCAAAATCCCCCATCGTTCGGGTCAGCCCCGGCAGGCACAACAGCGGCACGCCGTCGCCTTCGTCACGGTAAGCAATGCGGGTGCCATCAGGGGTGGTGAAATGCTGCGTCATAGGCGGCCTGCGAGCTGGGGGATTGCGGTAAGGTCGGTCAGCACATGGAGAGGCCGGGCCGAAAGGCGGTCCATCGGCAGGCCCGCGCGGTTGACCCAAGCGGTTGCAAAGCCGAAACCCGCGCCGGAACAGACATCCCAGCCGTTGGAAGAGACAAAAAGCACTTGCTCGGGCAGCGTGCCGAAGCGCTTGCCGACCATGTCATAGACCTTGGCAGAGGGTTTGAAGACCCCCACATCCTCTACCGAAAGGACCGCATCCAGATGCGCACCAATTCCGGCCGAGTTGATGGCTGCATCCAGCATCGCAGGGCTGCCGTTGGACAGAATTGCCGTGGCAAGCCCCGCAGCTTTCAACTCGGCAAGCATTTGCGGTACTTCTGCGTAGGCAGGCAGTTCATCGTAAAGTGCCATCAGGCGACTGCGCAAAACCGGGTCGGAAAGCCCCGTTGCCTCCATCGCCCAATCCAGCCCGTTTTCGGTCACACGGCGAAAATCGCAGTGATCGCCCGTGACGGCCCGCAGCCATGTGTATTCCAACTGCTTGCGCCGCCAGTCCTCGGCCAAGCGTGGCCAAAGGGATGCGAGCGCTTCTTGGCCCGGCTCAGTCGCGGCTTGACGCGCGGCACCTGCCACATCGAACAGCGTGCCATAGGCATCGAAAACACAGGTCGTTATGGTCATCTTGCAGCCTTTCGTTTGGAGGAAACTGGCACAGGTGCCGCGCAGGGGGAAGGGGGCGCGGCAATCCTGCGCCTTGCGAGCGGGCCGCGCAGCGCCTAAAGGGAAGCGTTGCAACGGGAGGCGGATGACTATGGCAAGAACCCCAGTGGTGCTGGAAGAGCGCGAGAAATCCAAACGTGTGGGGGCATTGCGTGGCCTCGCCCCGTTTCTGGCCCCTTACCGCAAACTGGTCATCGGGGCGATATTGGCACTGATCGTGACGGCTTGCGTCTCGCTTGCCTTGCCTTTGGCTGTCCGGCGTGTGGTGGACGGGTTTGCCGCAGATAATGCTGCCCTTCTGGACCAGTATTTTGGCGCAGCCCTTGTGATCGCCATGTTATTGGCGCTGGGCACGGGCGCGCGCTACTACCTTGTGACCCGCTTGGGCGAACGTGTCGTTGCCGATATCCGCAAATCCCTGTTCGACAAGGTAATGGGAATGAGCCCCGCTTTCTTTGAACGGCTGATGACCGGCGAAGTGTTGAGCCGTCTGACGACCGACACCACGCTGATCCTGTCGGTCATCGGCTCTTCCGTCTCTATCGCGCTGCGCAATGTGCTGATCTTTCTGGGCGGGATGGTGGCGTTGCTGCTGACCTCAGCCAAACTGACTGGCCTTGTGCTGCTGATCGTGCCGGGGGTCATCATTCCGATCATCATTCTGGGCCGCCGTTTGCGGGGCTTAAGCCGCGAGAATCAGGACCTAATTGCAGCTA
>JBFHGI010000285.1:0-4159 GCA_041583175.1 Pseudorhodobacter sp.
GCCTTTCAGGATGGCGAGCAGGGGAAAGCCCAGCAGCGCCAGAAAGCCGAGGTGAAAGGCGCGGGTGATCTGGCTTGCGAAATCAATCAGATGGGCCGCGGTTGCGATTTGAAACGTGGAAAAAGCGACAGCGATCCAGAACAGGATGCAGCCTTCCAGACCGGGCGGAAACCCCGAGGAAAGCGGGTCGTGATGCTCCAGGGCGTCTTGGTTTTCTGATTGGTTGTGTTGCATTCTCTGCGCCCTCCCCAGCGGTAATAACTTGGGCGGCCCCCTTTACGTCAGGGGCCGCCCGGTGGTCGATTTCGGTCGATTACTTGATCACGCCGACTTCGCGGTAATACCGCTCTGCACCCGGGTGCAGCGGGATCGGCATGCCGTTGAGGGCATTGTCCAGCGTGATGTTTTCAGCCGATTTATGGGCTGCTACCAGCGTGGGCAGGTTTTCGAACATCAGTTTGGTCATCTGGTAGGCGGTTTCTTCGGAAACATCCTCATGTGTCACAAAGAAGTTCATGACGGCTACGGTGGCCACATCTTCGGCCTGACCCTCATAGGTGCCAGCGGGGATCACACCCGGCACAAAAGGCGCGCCCAGCTTCTCGACGACTTCCGCAGGGACCGATACGATCTGGGTCGGCATCGCGGTGGCAAGGTCCTTGATCGAGGCTACACCAACACCAGCCGATTGCAGGGTCGCGTCAAGCTGGCGGTTCTTTTGCAGTTCGACCGATTCTGCGAATGGCAGATATTCCACCTTCGACATGTCTTCATAGCTCATGCCAGCGGCTTCGAGAATGGCGCGGGCATTGAGCTCGGTGCCGGACTTCGGTGCGCCAACGGACAGGCTTTTGCCCTTCAGGTCAGCCAAAGTCTTGATGCCGCTGTCAGCGGTTGCCGCGATCTGGATAAAGTTCGGATAGGCGGCGGCAATACCGCGCAGCTTTGCCAGCGGCTCTTTGAAGCCCACTTCGGCATTGCCTTCCCAAGCGAATTTCACGGAATCGCCAAGCGCCAGTGCCAGTTCGCCTTTGCCTTGCTGAAGAAGGTTCAGGTTTTCAACACTGGCTTTGGTGGATTGCACCTGTGCCTGCACATTCGGGATTTTCTCGCCGTAGAGCGTGGCAAGGGCCGAGCCGACCGGATAGTAAACGCCAGAGGTGCCGCCCGTCAGGACGTTGATAAATTCTTGCGCATGGGATGCAACGGGGGCCGTCGCGATCACGGCGCCAGCGAACAGCCCGCGCAGGGTTGCGGTCATTTTGGTCATGAGGTCCTCCTCCAAGGTGTATGTGTCATGCTTTTGCGCATGATCCCGTGCGAGTTTGGGCCGAAGACCGGCAATGCTCAACCCTTTTTCGGATGGGAAAACGCAATTAGCCTGCAACAGGTCGCCAAACGGCTGGCGGGATTTTGCCAGAAGGCCTTAACCCTGCTGGCGTGCCAGAAAATCCATCACTTGTGGCCGCACGGTTTCCGCGCCGTCGTCGCAGGCCGCATCAATGACCTGACGCAATTCGACAAGATCGGTGCGGCGTATCAGGCTTTTGACGGGGCCGATGGAGGCAGGGCGCATCGACAGGCTGCGCAGGCCCATGGCGGCAAGGCAAACCCCTTCGACCGGGCGGCCCGCATCCTCGCCGCAGAAGGAAAGCGGGGTGTCTGTCTCGGCGCAGCGGTCAACGATCTGGCGGATGAATCCAAGGAAAGACGCGTTGAGCGTATCATAGCGGCGGCGCACGCGCTCGTTCTCGCGGTCTGCCGCGAAGAAGAACTGCTTGAGGTCGTTGCCACCGATGGAGATGAAATCGGTCTCTTCAAAGAACGCGCGCGGGGCAAAGGCGAGGCTGGGGGTTTCCAGCATCGCGCCGATTTCCAGGGTCGCGGGCACCGGATGGCCCATGGCCTTTTCACGCTCAAACTGGTCAAGGACATGGGCGCGGGCCGTTGCGAATTCCGCATTTTCCGCGATGAAGGGGAACATGATGGAAAGCGGCCTGCCATTGGCGGCACGGATGAGCGCCTGCGCCTGCATCCGCAACACGCCGGGCTTATCCAGCCCCACGCGGATCGCGCGCCAGCCCATCGCGGGGTTCGGCTCATCCTGCGGTTTCATATAGGGCAGCACTTTGTCGGACCCGATATCCAAGGTGCGGAAGGCCACGCGGCGGCCTTTGGCAGCATCCATGACACGGGCGTAAAGGCGGGCAAGTTCATCCCGCTTGGGCATCTGGTTGCGGATCAGGAACTGCAATTCGGTGCGGAACAGCCCCACACCTTCCGCGCCGGAGCCTTCGAGGCTGGGCAGGTCGGCCATCAGGCCCGCGTTCATTTGCAGGCTGATGGTGGTGCCGCAAACCGAAGTCGCCGGCTTGTCGCGCAGACCGGCATAGCGCTGCTGGGCCTGCGCCTGCATGGCGATTTTGTCGCGGAAGGCGGCGGCTACAGATTCTTCGGGGCGCAGATGCACGATGCCCTGATCGCCGTCGACCAGAATGGGGTCGCCTGTCAGTGCCTCTTCGATGATGCCATTGGCGTTGATCACCAGCGGAATCGCCAAAGCGCGCGCCACGATCGCCGCATGGGAGCCGACGGAGCCTTCGGACAGCACAACGCCGCGCAGTTGTTTGCCGTAGTCCAGCAGCTCCGCTGGGCCGATGTTGCGCGCGACGAGCACCGGATTCTCGGGCATCTCGGCGCCTGTGTCCTTGCCTTGGCCGGTCAGGATGCGCAGCAGGCGGTTGGACAGGTCGTCAAGGTCGTGCAGCCGCTCGCGCAGATAGGCATCCGGTACTTGGCCCAGCCGGGCGCGGGCGGCAGATTGCTCTTTTTCAACAGCGGCTTCGGCAGAGAGGCCGGCCTGGATATCCTCTTCCATCCGGCGCAGCCAGCCGCGCGAATGGGCGAACATCCGGTAAGCTTCCAGCACCTGCTTTTGCTCTTTGTCGAGGCTTTGTGCCGCAAGCAGATCATCCACCGACACGCGCAATTCACCAACCGCGGCGCGGATGCGTTCCAGCTCTGCTTGCGGGTCGTCGGCAACGGGGTTGGTGACAACCACCCGCGCTTCGTGCAGCCAGACATTGCCTTCTGCCGTGCCCTCCTGCCCGGTGCCGCCACGGTACAAGACCGGCTGTTTGTGCAAAGCGCCCAAGGCCTCGCCTTCACCAAGGAACGCGCCGAGTTCGGTCATTTCGGCCAGAACCATCGCGACGACTTCCAGCGCGTAAACCTCGTCATCGGAATATTGCCGCGCGGCTTTGGACTGCACGACCAGCACGCCCAGCTTTTCGCCAACGCGCTGGATCGGCACACCGAGGAAGGACGAGAAAATCTCCTCCCCTGTTTCGGGCATGAAGCGAAAGCCCTTTTCCTTGGGGGCATCAGCGGAGTTGACGGGAATACCGGTGCGGGCGACGCGACCGACCAGACCTTCGCCCAGACGCAGGCGGGTCTGGTGGACGGACCCAGGCAGCAGCCCTTCGGTGGCACAGAGTTCGAGCGTTTCATCGTCGCGGAACAGATAGATGGAGCAGACCTCCGTCCCCATCGAATCGGCAATCAGATGGGTGATCCGGTCAAGCCGTTCCTGCCCTTCCCCCCGTTCGGCAAGACTGTCGCGCAAGCGCTTGAGTAGCTTGCGACTGTCGCTTTCACTGCGTTCCGGCATGTTCCCCCGCTTGGTCTGACGGGTTAGCCCGCCTTTTCCAACTCAAAGGCATCATGGAGGGCTTGAACCGCAAGTTCCATATATTTCCGGTCGATCAGCACAGAGATTTTGATCTCGGAGGTGGAAATGACCTTAATATTCACATTCTCGGACGAAAGCGCCTTAAACATAGTCGCCGCAACCCCTGCGTGTGAGCGCATACCGATTCCGACGACCGAAATCTTGGCGACGTCGCTGTCCACGTTCAACTCGTCATAGTTGATGTGGCCGGCGGCCTTGGCATCTTCCATGGCTTTGCGTGCGCGGGCAATCTGGTTGACCGGGCAAGAAAAGGTCATGTCGGTCACGGCGCCGGGGTGATCGTCATAATCCTTTTCGGAAATGTTCTGCACGATCATATCGACGTTCACGCCTGCTTCGGACAGCGGGCCAAAGATGGCGGCGGCGATGCCGGGGCGGTCTTCGACGGTGACCAGAGTGATCTTTGCC
>JBFHGI010000286.1:0-4157 GCA_041583175.1 Pseudorhodobacter sp.
AATCTCGGAGCTTTCCGGCGGCATCAACGCGGGCGAGCGGGATCAGGTGCTTCTGGGCGCAACGGGCACCGGCAAAACTTTTACCATGGCCAAGGTGATCGAAGAAACCCAGCGCCCTGCGATCATCCTTGCGCCAAACAAGACGCTTGCCGCGCAATTGTATGGCGACTTCAAAGGGTTCTTCCCCGATAACGCGGTCGAATACTTCGTCAGCTACTACGATTACTACCAGCCCGAAGCCTATGTCGCGCGCTCGGATACCTATATCGAGAAGGAATCGCAGATCAACGAACAGATCGACCGGATGCGCCACTCGGCGACCCGTGCGCTTCTAGAACGCGATGATGTGATTATCGTCGCCTCGGTTTCGTGCATTTACGGTATTGGCTCGGTTGAAACCTATTCGGCCATGACGCAAGACCTGAAAACCGGCGAAAGCTACGACCAGCGGCAAGTGATTGCGGAACTGGTGGCGCAGCAATATCGCCGGAACGATCAGGCCTTTCAGCGCGGCTCTTTCCGGGTGCGCGGCGACAGCCTGGAGGTTTGGCCCGCCCACCTTGAAGACCGCGCGTGGCGGTTTTCCTTCTTTGGCGAGGAGTTGGAAGCGATTATCGAATTCGACCCGCTGACCGGGGCAAAAACCGACACGTTCGAGCAGATCCGGATCTATGCCAATAGCCACTATGTCACCCCGCGCCCGACGATGAACCAAGCCATCATCGGCATCAAAAAAGAGCTGCGAATACGGCTGGACCAACTGACCGCCGAGGGCAAGCTACTGGAGGCGCAGCGGTTGGAACAGCGCTGCTCGTTTGATCTGGAGATGCTGGAGGCGACGGGCGTTTGCAACGGGATTGAGAACTATTCCCGCTATTTGACCGGCCGCGCACCGGGGGAACCGCCGCCGACGCTGTTTGAATTCATCCCCGACAATGCGATTGTTTTTGCCGATGAATCCCATGTTTCGGTACCGCAGATCGGCGGCATGTATAAAGGCGACTACCGGCGCAAATTCACGCTGGCGGAACACGGGTTCCGCCTGCCCTCCTGCATGGATAACCGCCCGCTGAAGTTTGAGGAATGGGACGCGATGCGCCCGCAATCGATTTTTGTATCGGCCACGCCTGCGGCTTGGGAGCTGGAACAGGCGGGGGGCGTGTTCACCGAACAGGTCATTCGTCCGACGGGCCTGATCGACCCGATGGTCGAAATCCGCCCCGTCGATATGCAGGTCGATGACTTGCTGGATGAAATACGCCGTGTCGCCCAGCAAGGGCTGCGCGTGCTTGTCACCGTGCTGACCAAACGCATGGCCGAGGATCTGACCGAGTATTTCCACGAGCAGGGCATCCGCATCCGCTATATGCACTCAGACATCGACACCATCGAACGCATTGAAATCTTGCGGGATTTGCGGCTGGGGGCATTTGATGTGCTGGTCGGCATCAACCTGCTGCGCGAGGGGCTGGACATTCCCGAATGCGGGCTGGTGGCCATTCTGGACGCGGATAAAGAGGGGTTCCTGCGTTCGGAAACCTCATTGATCCAGACTATCGGGCGAGCGGCGCGCAATGCCGAAGGCCGGGTGATCATGTATGCGGATCGCATCACGGGGTCGATGGAACGCGCGATGGGCGAGACCAACCGCCGCCGCGAAAAACAGATGGCGTATAACGAGCTGCACGGTATCACGCCGACCACGGTGAAAAAGAACGTCGAGGATGTGCTGGCGGGCTTGTGGCAAGGCGATACCGATATGGCGCGCGTCACAGCCAAGGTGGACAAGCCGATGGTCGGGGCCAATTTGGCGGCCCATCTGGACGGATTGCGAGTGCAGATGCGCAAAGCCGCCGAAAATCTGGAGTTTGAAGAAGCCGCCCGCCTACGCGATGAGGTCAAGCGACTGGAAGCGGTGGAACTGGCGATTGCCGACGACCCGCTAGCCCGGCAATCGGTGGTCGAGGAAGCCGTTGAGGACGCTCAAAAAATGGCGGGCCGCTCCACCGCGGGGCGCGCCGGAATGCGGGGCGGGAACAAAAGGCGGGGGCGCTGAAACCGCTTCAGAACACTTCCACCACCTCATACATTACCGGCTCGAACCGACTGCAGAGGCTGGAGATCGCACGGTTTCGTTCCCGCATTTCCGCCGTGCGCAGCATCGCCTGGAAATCTTCCCGCCGCTGCCATTTCGAATAGTTGGCAATGCGCGTCTGGGCGTCGTTCATATGCAATCCCGCGCCCAGAAATCCCGGTTGGTGTCGGATGAATTCGGCGTAGGCCGATTGCAGCGCTTCCATCAAATCCGCCGCCGTCCCTGGCGTCATTTCAAACGTCGTGATCACCGTCTGCCCGGTAAAGTCCTTGCTGATCTCTGGCATCCTCAGGCCCTCCCTTTCGCCGCTCATGCTACAAAGCCCCACCAGCAACACCAGTGAATTCTGGGCTGTTCTGGCACCCCTCCCCCGAATCCCTTGCTTTTTGAAGGAATTACACCTAGATGTTGCAAGCGACGTTATCTCTATCGACCACTGTCTACCGCCTCACGGCCACAGCAACTCGATTCTCAGCTGACGTGCCGAGCCGCCACATGGTGTGGGCGGAACTAAGACAGGAGATCTCACGATGGCCAAAGGCACCGTGAAATGGTTCAACGAAACTAAGGGCTTCGGCTTTATCGCGCCAGAAGGCGGCAATAAAGACGTGTTCGTGCACATCACCGCGCTGGAGCGCGCTGGTCTGCGCACGCTGGCTGATGGCGCTGTTGTGACCTTCGATATCGAAGCTGGTCGCGACGGTCGCGAATCCGCGACCAACCTTTCGTTGGCATAAGTCCAAACACCCGCAAGTTTCGGGTATGGTTTGATAGAGAAGGGCGGGCCGCAGGTCTGCCCTTTTTTCATTAGACGCGCTTCGTGCCTGCTATTTCCGCCTGCGAATGTTGGTATTTTGGCTCAGGCTTTCATGCTGATTTGAAAACATCGCAGCAACCGTCTTGCCTTAAGCGGCCCTAAAGACCAAACGATCGCGCATCGCGTGCTCAAAACCTACCCGCAAGGATACAGCAGATACGGGCGCGCGTAGCAGAACCGGAGCAAAAGTTTCGCTCGGAAACTCCTGTTCCACGCAATCCGAACTGACGAGGATAACGGGGATAGATACACCACCCTTGTGGAGCATTGAAACGAGATTTTGTCCGGCTTCAAGCCCACCAAAACCGTCACACTCGATCACGAATAGCCCGTAACCAGTGGTATCGGCGATGAGCGTTTCCAGAGCAGTAAATGCGTCGCTTTCAATCTCGATCACGCCGCCCAGACCTGCAATCCGGACTGCTACTTTGCTATGCTTGGATTCTTCTACCGGCGTCAAAACCATGACCCGGACACCCCAGCCGACAATAGCTGAAATCTCTGCTTCTTCCTGGCGAAAAAACTGCATTCCGGCTCTCCTGCCTCTTTGTTGCTTTCCCCTATCTAACGGTATGAATCGATCAATATTATGGTAAAATCTGGTTGCTTTTCCCCGGCCAGGAGTGGATTGTGTCGCAACTGCGGCACAATGGAATGATTACCTTAAGGCCTGTAACCAGGAAAATTAGAAAAATTATCAAACAGTTAGCACCTGAAAGCTTTGGAAAAAAGACCCCGTTCGCGCGTCAAACCGAGGGACGTGCCCCCTATGACCAAGGCATGGCATTAGCACCGCTTCATTTTGCCGATACTCGACGCCGGTAGCATTTTCGCTATCAATAGAACGGACCTTCTGCGGGCTTGATAGAAGTTCTAGCGACGCTGAAAACACAAGAGACGGCGACCTCTATCGCTCTTCTTCCACGTTTGCTCAGTTGGGATATCTTAAAGCCCACTGGACCGCGGCGCACGACGGCTAACTACACTGGCTGACGTAACGGAAACTCGGTGCTTGCAATGCTCTTGAAAAGCTTGGCCTGCCCCCGACCAGCGTTTTTGCTGGCGTAAAGCGCTTCGTCCGCATCGCACAACATTTGTTCTGCGCGGGGTGGGTTGTAATCGGTTGATACAGTTATTCCGATGCTTGCTGAGATGCGGCACACTTCTCCTTGAAACATGCTCGGTTCGCTCAGGCGCTCGACGACCCGATTTGCGATCTTTGACAATTGGGCCGCATCCGTCAGT
>JBFHGI010000287.1:0-4149 GCA_041583175.1 Pseudorhodobacter sp.
ACGCGCAATAGCGTCCCTTGATCGTGTCAAAAGGTTCGCATCGTCCAAGGGATGGTTTGCCAGAAGGTATTCGAGCCGAGACGGTGCAGAGCCGTCGAAATGCACGCCAAGCCCATCTATCAGCAGGCCAAGCGGAGGGTCGCCCGCGCGGCCGGGGCGCACCGAGCGTAAGAATGCATCCTCCACACGCACGAGCGGCACTCCGCGTTTGCGGGCCACATACTCCCCTCGCCCAGCAAAAGGGCTGCGTCCCCAGACCACCACGCCATCAGCGGGACCAGGCAGCCCCAGCTTCAATTCTGGTCCAGCGAGTGGAAGTACCCGCGCGATCCGCCGGTCTTTCAGGAAGCCGGCGTTGTAATCGAAAAGCCGCCGGGGGATGGCCCCGGCGGCTTCATGTTCTTTGGGGGGCGTCGACATGCTGCCGCTTGTCAGATCAAGAGCCCGACGCCGAAGAGATCGAGGACGCAGCACCCACAGTTCCGGTGACCGCAGAGATGGTTTTTTGCCATTGCACAAACGGTGCTTCGGTGACGTAGACGGTATCGCCATCCCGTACGAGGAAATCGCGTGCCTCAAACATGCCGGTCGGTTGCGTCAGGTCCAGCACATAGACCATGCGCTGATCGCCTGTCAGGTCATTGCGGCCAAGCACTGCGTTGGCGATCTCGGCTGGCTCATTGCGGAATACAAAGACGCCTGTCGGGTCTGCAAGGCCGGTGCTCAGGCCGCCAACCTGCGCAATCGCTTCAATGGCTGACAAGGTTTGTGTTTCAAAGGCCACGCGGTTTTGCGATCCGGTCGCGCCCAAGGCCACATAGGCGCGGGTGTCGCGTTCCACCACGATGCGGTCACCGGGACGCAAGGCAATATCAAGGGACGGGTTGGCGTACAGGTCCTCAAGCCAGATCTGGCCAGTGTGCCCGCCACGAGAAACGCGCACAATCGCGACCGCAGGCTCGATCGCGACACCGCCCGCGCGAGCGATCATAGCGGTCAGCGTACGGGTTGGACGCTCGATCGGGTAAACGCCCTGACCGCCGACCATGCCGGAAACTGTCACGGTGGCACCGTCACCTGCAAGGCGCTGCACAGTCACCTGCGGATCAGGGGTCTGGGTGTCAAGCTTGCGGGTGATTGCGCGGCGCAGACCTTCCGGCGTTTGCCCTGCGGCTTTGATGCGACCCGCGTAGGGCACAAAGATATAGCCCGCGCCATCGACCTGCACTTGCTCCAAGGCGGAAACGCGCTGTCCGGTGTTCCCCAGCAACGGATCATCCTTGACGTTTTCAAAGACGGTCAGGCCAAGCGTGTCACCGGGAGAGATGGTATCAGACCCGACAACGCCCGCATTGCGGAAGTTCGACCCAAAGCCAAGCGCGGGGGTAACAGAGGTTGCACGGGTGACACGGCTGTTGACGGTCACGACATAGGCGTCACCCTCTTTCAACACAGAACCTGCAAAGATCTCTTTTTTGTTGGGGCCAGAGCGCGGCAAGCCGCAAGATGCCAATGCCGTAACAAGGATAACAAGGGCCAAGCCCTTGGCCCCTTTAACTGCCGTAATTTTCACTGCCCGGGCTCCTTTTTTGGATATTGCCTCAGAATTTTTTTTATAAGTTACACAGGGCTCGTGGAAAATTCCAGTTTTCCGGCCCTTTATCCCTTCACAAGCTGCAACTGTTGCCGTGGTGCCGCGCTTCCCTTCGACAGCGCGTCGTAGGGATCATCCGGCAATAGCATCATATCTACTACCTGTCGTAGTAACTCGCGCCGCCCACGCGAGGAATAGAAGCCGCCGGGCACTTGAGAGGTTTCCAGAAGGTAGTGGCGATAATCGCGGTAAGCGCGGCTGTCCGGGCGGGTCGGGTGCGAAAAAAACACATCCAGCGGCTGCGCCGAGACGAATTCTGGCTTGGCATAGACCGCCGCGCCAAAGACTTTTAGCGGCAAACCCCGCCAAAGAACCTGCTGGGCGGCGGTAGAGTTCACAGTCACCGCAGATCGGGCATGGTTCAGCAATCCGGCGAGCTTTCCGCCGCGCACGAAATGGACACGCTTGCTGACGCCATGGGCCTTGGCCAGACGCCGGATTTCCCTCGCCACGGGAACGCGGCCATCCTCCAGCGGATGTGCTTTGAAAACCAGATGGTGATGGGGCGCGGCGCCTGTCGCAAAGCCTTCCATCACAAGCGCCAGGAATTCGGTCATGGTAGAGAAAGGAGAATGCATCTGGAAGCTGCTGTCATGTTCAAGCTGCAATAGGACCAGATGATAAGGAAAGCCGCCGTGCTTTATGCGAAAGCTTGCAAGCATCCGTTCCCAGCGATGGAATGGCAACAGCAACAGCCGTTTGCAATAAAGCTGGAATTCCTGCCAGACGGTCAGCTTGCGATGTGGGCGATAGCGGCGGTAATCCCAGAATCCGGTCAGCACGAACCAATGGTACAGCGCACCCCAGAACATATGCTGGCGCATATCGCCCCAGCGGGCAGGGGCATCGGGCAAATCCATGTCGGAATGGGCCAGATCGGCTTGCATCTGCGTCAGGCTCAGGTCCATCAGTCGCGAATTGCCGTTCGAGCCGCCCCGCTCATAAGTGACCCAATGGGGGCGCAAATAGCCTTCCTCGAAAACATGCACGGTCAGCCCTGCTGCCTTGGCGATGCGCACGGCATGGGCGTGAATGGGCCGCGTATCGCCGTAAAGCACAATATCGGTGATCTGCAGGCGTCCGATCAGGGTTGTGAAGGTGGCGGGCCATTCCTCTGCCATGCCCTTGAACGGGATGTAGCGGGCAGCATTAGGCCAGAACGCGCGGTCACCCCTATTGAACCCCACGCGCCAAACGTCGGCCCCCGCTTGGGTCAGCATATGGCCGAGGCGGTTAAAGAAAGGCCCATGCGGACCTTGCAGAAACAGAAACCGACGATTTGCACCAGAGACACGCATAAAGAGACCTTTGACCCTACCCATGAAATGCTCATCGGGCCGGGGGAGTTAAACAGATTTCCAAAGATGTGCCAGAAAAGACGGGCGAAATTAAGGCCTGCGCAGAGAGCCTTGCAAGGCTTCGTCGACGAGGGTAGGCCTAATGCCATCAAGATGGGGGCCATTGCATGTTTACGGGCATTGTCACGGATATCGGCACGGTGTTGGAACTGGAGCAGAAAGGCGATCTGCGCGCCCGCATCGGGACGGGCTATGATGTGGATGGAATCGACATCGGGGCCTCAATCGCCTGTGACGGCGTTTGCCTGACCGTCATCGCCTTGGGGAACGTGCCGCAGAACTGGTTTGACGTGCAAATCAGCGCGGAGACAGTCAGCAAGACAAATCTTGGCAAATGGACGCAGGGCAAACGGCTGAACCTCGAACGCGCCTTGAAAGTCGGGGATGAATTGGGCGGCCATATCGTTTCAGGTCATGTCGATGGCTTGGCCGAGGTTGTCGCGATCCGGCGCGAAGGCGACAGCACGCGCGTTACCTTCCGTGCGCCGCATGGGCTGGCGGGCTTCATCGCGCCGAAAGGGTCGGTGGCGTTGAACGGCACGTCTTTGACCGTGAATGAGGTCGAGGGCACGGATTTTGGCATCAACTTCATTCCTCATACACAGGCCGCAACCACTTGGGGCGGGGTCGCGCTGGGCGATCATGTGAATTTGGAAATCGATACAATGGCGCGCTATGTGGCCCGTTTGCGCGATTGGGCCAAAGAATGAGCAGTAGCTTGATCGGTCACAACAACGGCCCAACGATGGAACCGGGGGGCACTTGGCGCACCCATTGCTGGAGCACTGCGCGCAAGGCCTTGGTGCCACATCTGCCGATCGAGGTATTGCGCGGCCGGTTGCGGCGGGCAAGCGAACTGGGGCTGGATTACCGGACCTATGCCGGCATCCGCGCGACGACCGGCCGCGACATCGTGGCGGTGCTGTTTTCGTCGAACGCTTTGGAATTGCGCAAGGGTCAGTTGCAGATCGCGCAGGAAGCAGCGGACAAACTGGGGCGGGTTATGGCGAGCCGTATCGGGCTTGCCACCGCGCCCCTGCGCGCAGAGGCCCTGCTGGCCGCAGCGCCCTTGGATGCCGCATATCCTGCCCCCACGGCATTTGCGGCGTTTTCGGCGCAGCGCGATTCCATTCGTGC
>JBFHGI010000288.1:0-4144 GCA_041583175.1 Pseudorhodobacter sp.
CGTTCGATCCGCACTTGCGCGGCGCGCACGCCTTCGGTCCCGACCGATTCCCGGAAATCCACCAGATCGACGATGCGCCACCGCGCGAAAGCATCGACCACAAGACGGCGGTCATCCAGTGGCGTCACTTCCAGCGGCTGCGTCAACAGGCCCAGAATACGGTCGTCATAGCGTACAACCTCTTGAATCAGCGGCACTTTGAAACCAAGCCCCGGCTCTTCCTTCACGGCCTTCACCTGACCGAATTGCAGAACGAGCACACGTTCCCGCTCATCCACGATAAAGACCGAAGACAGGATGCCAGCGATAATCAAGGCGATGGCGGGTAGGATCATTGCAGATTTATTCATCAGTTCGTCCCCCCGGTGGTCGTGCGCGGTGCTGGTGTCAGGTTATTGAGCGGCAGATACGGTACAACGCCCTGCCCCCCGGCCCCCTCACCAGACACGCCGTCAAGGATCACCTTGTTCATATCGGCCAACACGCCTTCCATGGTCTCCAGATACATCCGCCGCCGCGTGACTTCCGGCGCTTTGATATACTCCTCATAAACCGACAGGAAGCGGCTCGCCTCACCCTCGGCGTCATTCACCACGCGGGCGCGGTAGCCTTCCGCCTCTTCGGTCAACTGGGCCGATTGGCCCCGCGCTGCCGCCGTGACGCGGTTGGCATAGGCATCAGCCTCTTTCTCCAGACGGTCACGTTCCTGCTGCGCGGCCTGCACCTCGCGGAAGCTGTCGATCACTTCGCGCGGCGGGTCGGCCTTGTCGAAGTTCACACGCACCACGTTGATACCTGCGGCATAGCTATCCAGCGTCCCTTGCACAGCCGCTTGCAGATCGGCGGCAATCACACCCCGATCGCGGTTGAGCACCGGCGCCAGCTCCGACCGCGCGATAATATCGCGCATCGCGGATTCCGACACAGCGCGCAGCGTGTCCGCCGGATCAGCAAGGTTGAACAGGTAATTGGCAGGGTCCGACACGTTCCAGACAATCTGGAATTCGATATCCACGATGTTCTGGTCGCGCGTCAGCATCAACCCGTTATCCATCGCGCCGCCACGGCCCGTGCCGATATCGGTTTGGCGTTCCCCCGTCACCTGCACGATTTCCGCCGTGACGAAAGGCCAGGGCGCGAAGTTCAGACCCGGATTGCCGACCGCCGAGAACTTTCCGAGGAACAGCTCTACCGAGCGTTCTTCCGGCTTCACCGTATAGAAAGACGCGAAAGACCACAGACCCGCTGCGATCAAGGCCCCCAGAACGAGACCCTGCTTGGTAAACACCGGCCCCATGCCGCCGCCACCGCTGCCAGAGCCGCCGCCATTGCGCCGGTTGCCATTGCCGCCACGGCCGCCCATCAGGACACGCAGCTGCTCTTGGCCTTTTTTCATAATCTCTTCAATTTCAGGAATCTGTGGCCCGTCATTGCTGGGACGCCGCCCGCCAGTCGGACGTTCCTTCCCCTCATCGCCATCATCACCCCGGTTGCCGCCACCGCCGCCCCATGGGCCTCCGCTTCCTGCCATCTGAATACCCTATCTAACTTCGTTGTGTCTAAACTGGTGGTTTTCACCAGAAATTCAAGATTAACCCGTGCGTGTCGGGCTGCGCATCGTCACCAATTCTTCGGCCATCGTCGGGTGTACCGCGATTGTCGCGTCGAATTGCTCTTTCGTGGCGCCCATGGTCACCGCAATCCCGACAAGCTGGATCATCTCTCCCGCCCCCGGTGCGACGATATGACAGCCCAAGATCTTGCGACTGGCCTGCGAAACGATCAGTTTCATCATCACCCGATCAGGCCGGCCCGCAAAGGCCGATTGCATGGGCCGGAACGCGGTTGCGTAAACCTCGATCGGCTCCTGCTCGCGCGCGGCCTCTTCCGACAGGCCAATCGTGCCCATTTCCGGCTGCGTGAAAACAGCGCTGGCAAAGAGGCTGTGATCGACCTTGCGGCGCTGCCCGCCAAAGATCGTATCGGCAAAGGCATGGCCTTCGCGGATGGCAACCGGCGTCAGGTTGATGCGGTCTGTCACATCCCCCACCGCAAAGATAGAGGGCACGGCCGTCTGGCTGTAGTCGTCCACCTCGATCTGCCCGCCGCGCCCGAAGACAACGCCCAATTCCTCCAGCCCCAGCCCAAGCGAATTGGGCTTGCGACCCGTGGCGTAAAGCACGGCGTCGAACACCCGCTCCGACCCGTCTGTTGCCACGGCACGGATACCTTCTTCCGTATTCTCCAGCCGCATCACATCGGTGCCGCAATGGATGCCCACGCCGTTCTCGCGCATGGCCTCCGCGACATGGCCGCGCGCCTCGTCGTCAAAGCCGCGCAGGATCTGCGCGCCACGGTAATATTGCGCAACCTCACATCCCAAACCGTTCAGAATACAGGCAAATTCCGAAGCGATATAGCCCCCGCCGACCACCAGAACCCGCTTTGGCAATTCCTCCATCAGGAACACCTCGTTCGAGGTCATGGCCAGTTCGCGGCCCGGAATATCCGGCACAAATGGCGCGCCGCCAGTGGCGACGAGAATATACTTGGCCGAGACCTGCGTGCCATCGGCCAGCTTCACGGTATGCGGATCAACGACCACGGCGCGGCTGTCAAACACCGTGACACCCGCCCCCGAAAGCCCGCCGCGATAGGCTTTTTCAAGCCGGTTCAACTCTGCATCCAGCTTGGCGCGGAACGACGGCCAGTCAAAGCTGCCGATCTGCGCGTCCCAGCCGTAGTTCTTCGCATCTTCCACCATGCCCGGATATTCGCTGGCGAACACCATCAGCTTTTTGGGAACACAGCCACGAATGACACAGGTGCCACCCATCCGATACTCTTCGGCCAGTGCCACCTTGGCGCCATGCGTTCCCGCCGCAATCCGCGCCGCACGCACCCCGCCAGACCCGCCACCAATGACGAAAAGATCATAGTCAAAACTCATAGCTGTCGGCTCCTCACTTCACTTGTCTTCATCGGCCCTCGCCTCCGTGGCCGGTTGCCTATGGCTTGCACCGCGCGCGGTTTCAATCGCCCATATCGGCAAAAATGTTGTCCGAAGGGACAAAATCCACGCGGTCGTCCTCTACCTCGCCCGAGTTGATGTCACGCACCACCACGCGCCCGTCACCATGGCCGATCACCACGATGTCACAGATATCAATGAACAATCCGTTTTCCACCACACCCGGAATCTGGTTCAGGACCATTGCAAGCTGGCGCGGATTGCCGATGCGTTTCAGATGAAGGTCCACGATATAATTCGCCTCGTCCGTGACAAGCGGCGCATCGCCATTCATCCGCAAGGTACATTCGCGGTTCAGCACATCCATAGACACCAGCATCTCTTCGATCAGCGCCTTGGAGGTTTGCCAACCGAAGGGAACAACCTCGACAGGCAAAGGGAAATGGCCAAGCTGCGTGACCTCTTTGGCGGCATCGGTGATGACGATCATCTGGTCGCTGGCGGTGGCCACGATCTTTTCCTGCAACAGCGCCGCGCCGCCGCCCTTGATCAGGTTCAGGTTGGGGTCAAACTCATCCGCGCCGTCAATCGTCAGGTCCAGCCAGCGCGCATCATCCAGACTGGTGATCGGCACGCCAAGGCTGCGCGCAAGCTCTGCCGTGCGGCTGGAAGTCGGCACCCCCGTCACCCGCAAGCCCTCCTCGCGGATGCGTTCGGCCAGACAGCGCACCATCCATGCCGCCGTCGATCCGGTGCCGAGGCCCAGTTTCATACCGTTCTCGACAAATTCAACCGCGCGCTTGGCCGCAACGAATTTGGCCTTGTCGATCGGGGAAAGCTCTGCCGCCATGTTCGGTCTCCGCTGACTGTTGCCTCCCGCTTATAGCCGCGCCTGCCGCGCGGTGCGAGGGGGCAATTTCAGCAAATCCACCAACCCGCGCGGCGGCAGTCAGGTTCGCGGCGCGATAAATGTCATTTCAGGACGCAATTTTTGCACTCAACAAATCCACCGCGCTCGAAATCCAGCTCCATCACGCTGCGCAGCGTTGGCTCATCGACGGCGGCCCGCGCCGCCACCGACCGCGCATGGCTTTCCAGATCGCCCTCTGCCACCGGTCCATCCCTGCAACCCTTCGGATACGGCTCCGCGTTGGGCAAAGCCCGCCAGCGGCC
>JBFHGI010000289.1:0-4125 GCA_041583175.1 Pseudorhodobacter sp.
ACATGCGCAAGCCGCGCATCATCTGTGGCAATGACCCCGCTGCCGCCCGCAAGCGCCTTTCGCGCCGCAGCGGGCACCGGAATCCCGTAGCGATCGATTATGGCCAGCGCATCATGGCCGGTTGTGTCATCCCCCACCGTTGGGCCAGAGGCGATAAACGCCGGATCATCCCCCGGCACATCCGAGATCAACAAGGCGAGCATTCGTGCTGGGGCGGCCCGCGCCGCAAGCTGGCCCACCTTCACCTGGCTCAGATGCTTCCGCACCACATTCATCGCCGAAATCGGCGCGCCAGAGGCCAATAGGGCTGCGTTCATCGCCTGCTTTTCGGCAAGGCTCATCCCGAAAGCCGGCGCGCAGAGCAGTGCCGAGCCGCCGCCGGAAATCAGCGCGATCACCTGATCGTCCGGCCCGAGCCCCGCCAGAAGGTCCAGCATCCGCGCCGTTGCCGCAACGCCTGCCGCGTCCGGTACCGGGTGCGCGGCCTCGACAATCTCAATCCCCTGACAAGGGCGCGCATAACCGTAGCGCGTGATCACCAAACCTTCACAGGGGCCGTAATGCGCCTCTACTGCCTCGGCCATCCGCGCGCTGGCCTTGCCTGCTCCGATCACCACCAGCCGCCCCTTCGGGCGCTGCGGCAAATGCTGCGCCACCACTTTCATCGGATCAGCAGTGGCGACGGCGATGTCAAACAGATCTCGTAGCAGGGCTTGGTTTACGGTCACAAATATACTCCGCTTCTGGGGAATGGGCCGAACCCAACATAACCCGCCCCGCCGCAAGTACCAGCCCGATCACACGCCGCAACATGCGCCGCCAAAGACATATCACACTGCGCTACTCAGCAGGGTGATAGGCTTCGCCCTCGCTTTCCCGTGCCAGGCGTTTCGAGGCCATCCCCGGTTCAGCACCCCAAACGGCAATCCAGCGATAGAACACCGGGGTCAGGAACAAGGTGAAAACCGTTGCAAACCCAAGCCCGCCGACAATCACCCAACCAACCGCAATCCGCGCCTCGGCCCCGGCTCCGAACGTATAGATC
Source organism: Pseudorhodobacter sp. (assembly GCA_041583175.1). Taxonomy (GTDB): domain Bacteria; phylum Pseudomonadota; class Alphaproteobacteria; order Rhodobacterales; family Rhodobacteraceae; genus Pseudorhodobacter. The sequence goes on from JBFHGI010000289.1 coordinate 1,046, forward strand.
AGTGGCACGCCGCCGAAGACGGTAGAGACCATGGTCATCATGACAGGTCTGATCCGCAACCGAAGCGCATCACGGATCGCGCTGTCGATATCCTGCCCGTTTTCTCGCAGCTGATTGGCAAACTCCACGATCAGAATCCCGTTTTTCGCCATCACCCCGATCAGCATGACCAAGCCGATCTGGCTGTAATAGTTCAGCGATCCGCCGGTGATCGAGATTGCCATAAGCGCCGCCGCAAGGCCGAAAGGCACCGTAAGCATGATGACAACCGCACTGGCAATGCTTTCAAACTGCGCAGCGAGCACCAGAAACACCACAAGGAACGCGACGCCGAACACCATATACATCGCGGATGTGCTGTCATTCAGCGTGGCCGCCTCGCCGGTAAAGACGACCCCCATGCCATCCGGCAGGTTTTCGGCAGCGATCTCGGTCAACCGCTCCATCGCGGTTCCCAGATCGACGCCAACCGCCAGATTGGCCTGAACCGAAACCGCCAGAGTGCCCGCCTGCCGTGTCAGCGTCGATTGGCTGACGACCGGCACCATCGTTGCCGCCGAGGACAGCGGCACATAGCCCCCGCCCGGCAGTTGCAACTGTATGGATTCCAGATCGCTCGGGTCGTCGATCGGCTGACCACCGGGCACGACATTCACATCGGTTTCCGTGCTGTTCTGGAACACCGAAACGGCGGTATCGCCTTGGATCAAGGCACTGATCGTGCTGGTAATCTCGGCCTCGGACAGGCCAAAGACGCTGGTCATGTCGGGGTCTACGCGCAACTCGTACTGGACCTGAACGGCATCATTGGAAAGCTGCGGATTGACGAATGCGTCATCCTGCGACATCACCGCAACCAGCCTATCGGCAGCGGCCGTCATCGCGTCAATATCCTTGCCGGTGACCGCGAATTTCAAACCCTGCCCCGCACCACGGATGTTCAGACTGTTGGTGGACCGCGCACTCGCCTGCACACCTGGGACCGCGGCAAGTTTGGCGCTGACTTCGGCCACGATCTCGGCCTGGCTCCGCTCTCTCTCGGCCCAATCGGGCAGGCGCACAATGATAAACGCGCTCGTGCCGCCGCCGACACCGATGATGCTCTGTACCGCCGACACTTCACCGCTTTCACGATAGGGCGTCAGGATTTCTTCGACCATCGTGACCTGGGTGTTCAGATAATCAATCGTCGTGTCCGAGGCTCCACGCGCCTGAACAAGGAAAAAGCCGCGATCCTCTTCGGGCGTGATGCTGGAAGACAGCGTTCCCGCCGCGCCCAAGGCAATGATGACGAACCCGCCTGCCACCGCCAGCACGATCAGCGGCATACGGATAGCGCGGTCCATCACGGCGTCAAAGCTGCGCGCCAGAAAGCCCTGTTCTGCAGGCCCGGTGGCCTTTGGGTCCGGTTTTCCCGGGTCCAGAAACGCCGCCATGACCGGGGCCAGCGTCAGCGCCGTGATGGATGACAGGGTAACGGCAAAGGCCAGCACGAAACCGAACTCGCTGAACACCCCCCCGGCCTGTCCCGGCAGGAATGAAATCGGTATGAACACTGCCGCAAGGGTCGCCGTGGTAGAGATTACGGCAAAGAAGACCTCATTCGTTCCAGCTGCGGCTGCGGCGAACGCCCCCATGCCGTCCTTGCGTTTCCGCACAATATTCTCGATCACAACGATGGCGTCATCGACCACCATTCCGGTGGCAAGAACCAGCGCCAAAAGGCTGATTGTATTGACAGAAAACCCGGTCAACCAGATCGCCGCGACGGTGCCGACCAGCGCCACGGGGATGGTGATGGCCGGAATGATCGTGGCGCGGAAAGACCGCAGGAAAGCAAAGATCACGGCAATAACGATCACCGTGGCAAGGCCGATGGATTTCACCACCTCGTCAATAGAGCCTTTGATGAATGTACCGTCGTCAGAGGTGACGAGAAGCTGCACACCTTCGGGCAGGTTCGCCTTCAACTCCTGCACCGCGACAGCGACATCCTCGGAAATTGAAAGCGTGTTGCCCACTGACTGCCGCGTGATATCCAACCCGATGGCCCGTTGTCCATTGACCCGCGTCACCACAGAGCCTTCTTCGGGCAAGAGCCGCACGAAAGCCACATCGGAAACGCGCGTATTCGCATCGATTGGCACCTGCCCGACACTTTCGACCGTGGCATCGGCATTTCCGACCCGCAACGCCAGCGTCTGTGCGTCGGTTTCCAATTGCCCCAGGGCTGTGTCATCGCGCAGCGCCGCCAAGGCGTCCGACACGTCAAAGATGGTCATGCCGCGGCTGAGCAGTGCGGGCATGTCCAGCGTCACCCGGAACTCATTCGACTGATCGCCCCGCACGGTTACCTCGGCGATGCCGTCAATGGTGGACAAACGGTCATAAACCGCCCCTTCCGCCAGCGCCGTCAGGGTTGCCAGATCGGTATTTCCCAACAAGGCCAAGCGGATGATCGCATCACCGTTGGTGTCACTCTTGGTGACCACCGGATCGTCGTCCAGCGCATCGGGCAACTGGCGCAGGGTGCTGGAAACAATCTCGCGCGCCTCATTCGCGGCGGTATCGACATCGGTGCCTTCCGAAAGGTCGATCGTAATCCGGCTCGACCCGGTCGTGGAGGTGGATTCGATATAGCTCAACCCGTCCAACGCGCTCAGCGCGTCTTCCAGAACCTGCGTGACCTCACGGTCAACAGTCGCAGGAACCGCACCTTCATAGGTGGTGCGGACCGAAATGACGGGCCGGTCTACATCCGGCATCTCGCGCACATCAACCGAAGCCAATGCCGCCAGACCGGCGATGAAAATCAACAGGCTTATGACGATGCCAAAAATCGGCCGCGAGACGAAAAGATCGGCGAAACCGGATCCGGTACGGGCAAGACGCGGCGCGCTCATATCGATTCTTTCTTCGGTGCGGCTTGCACGGTATCGCCTGTCCCCGCGGCAGGTGCGGCTGGTGGAACAGCCGGATCTTGCGGCCGCTCGCCAGATGCCGCTGGTTGCCCTTCAGCATCGCCCGGGCGTCCCGCACCCGGCCGGCCACCACCGCGACGTTCTTCTCTCCCGGTCGAA
>JBFHGI010000290.1:0-4121 GCA_041583175.1 Pseudorhodobacter sp.
AAGAGGTTCTCGGCGGATTTCGCCCCCCAGCCCTCGCGGTTTTTCAGCTGCTGTAGGCCCGAGCCGAAGCGGGCTTTGACCGTAAATATATCGGCGGGCGTCGCGATCCAGCCGTCTTTGTAAAACGCCTCCACCTGCTTTGCGCCCAGACCTTCGATATCAAAGGCTGCACGGCTGACGAAATGGCGAAGGCGCTCTACCGCTTGCGCCGGGCAGATCAACCCGCCGGAGCAACGCCGCACCGCATCGCCTTCCTCGCGCAGGGCGGGTGACTGGCATTCCGGACAAACCGTTGGAAATTCATAGGGTTGCGCATCATCTGGGCGTTGCGACAAATCCACATCGGCGATTTTGGGGATCACATCCCCCGCACGGTAGACCTGCACGAAATCGCCGATACGGATGTCTTTCCCCTCGCGTATCTCGGCGCCTTTGCTGTCGCGCCCCAGAATATAATCTTCATTATGCAGCGTGGCATTGGATACGACGACACCGCCCACCGTCACAGGTTGCAACCGTGCTACCGGTGACAGCGCACCTGTACGGCCAACCTGGATATCAATGGCCAACAGCCGCGTCCAAGCCAGCTCCGCCGCGAATTTATGCGCGATTGCCCAGCGGGGTGTCGTTGACCGAAAGCCGAGGCGGCGTTGCAGCGCCAGATCATCGACCTTGTAAACCACGCCGTCAATATCATAGCCGAGGCTTGCCCGTTGCGCTTCGATAGCCGCGTACTGCGCCAAGAGTGCATCTGCTGACTCGCAGAGCTTGGTCAGCGGGTTAGTTTGAAAGCCGAGGGCAGCTAAGCGGGCAATCGCATCGGATTGCCGCTCTGCCAAGGGTTCGGACAGCGCCCCCCAAGCATAGGCGAAGAACCGCAAAGGCCGCGCAGCAGTGATGTTCGCATCCAACTGCCGTAGCGAACCAGCAGCGGCATTGCGGGGATTGGCAAAGGTCTTGCCACCGCGTTCGGCCTGTCGCGCGTTGAGTGCCTGAAAATCAGCGTGGCTCATATAGACTTCGCCGCGCACTTCGAGCACGTCCGGCGCATCCGTCAGAACCTGCGGGATGTCGTCGATAGTACGGGCATTCTCGGTTACGTTTTCGCCAACAGCACCATCGCCCCGGGTTGCCGCCTGCACCAATCGCCCGCTTTCATAGCGCAGCGACAGGGAAAGCCCGTCTATCTTCGGTTCGGCAGTGAAAGCCAGGGTTCCGTCATGTCCCAGATATTTCCGCACGCGATCCACAAAATCGGTGATACCGGCGGCATCGAACGCATTTTCGAGGCTGAGCATCCTCACTTCATGCGTCACCTTCGAGAAGCCATCCGCTACGCCCGCGCCGACCAGGTCGCTAGGGCTATCACTGCGCTTGAGGTGCGGGTAAAGCGCCTCGATCGCTAGGTTGCGCCGCTTGAGAGAATCGTATTCGGCATCCGAAATCTCAGGCGCATCTTCGGTGTGATATGCTTTATTCGCCGCCAACAATGCCCCGGCAAGGCGCGAGAGTTCTGCTGCGGCCTCTGCTTCGGTCAAGTTCCCGATATCCATATCTGCAAACGGCTGCACCATCGCTTCCCCCTACCTGCGTTAAGACAGGTTTAGGGGGCTGTCGCTGTAACGTCCAGATGCCAGTCAGGCGCCGATGGCAAAACGGGCTTCTCCCTCCCCCGGTGCCGGGTCGCGCAACACATAGCCACGCCCCCAGACCGTTTCGATGTGGTTCACACCACCCGTCGCTTCGGCCAGTTTTTTCCGCAGCTTGCAAATAAACACGTCGATGATTTTAAGCTCGGGTTCATCCATGCCGCCATAAAGATGGTTGAGAAACATTTCCTTGGTCAGCGTGGTGCCTTTGCGCAGGCTTAGCAATTCCAGCATCTGATATTCTTTCCCGGTCAGATGCACCGCCTTGCCTTCCACATCGACCGTTTTCGCATCGAGATTAACAGCGACCGTACCGGTCTTGATCACTGATTGCGAATGGCCCTTGGAGCGGCGAATGATCGCGTGAATGCGCGCGACCAATTCCTCACGATGGAATGGTTTGGTCATGTAATCATCCGCGCCAAAGCCGAATCCTTTTAGCTTGCTATCCGTATCATCGGCTCCGGAAAGGATCAGGATTGGCGTGTCGATCCTTGCCAGGCGTAACTGGCGCAGCACGTCATGCCCGCTCATATCCGGCAGGTTGATATCCAGCAAAATGAGATCATAATCATAGAGCTTGGCAAGATCGATCCCCTCCTCCCCCAGATCGGTGCAAAACACATTCAGGTTTGCATGGGTCAACATCAGTTCAATGCTGCGTGATGTTGTAGGGTCATCTTCAACCAATAGGATTCGCATATTCAGTAACTCCGCCGTTGTCTGCTGTTCGTTAACCACCTTGCAGACCAATGGTTAATTGGATGTTACTTTGACAAAGGCGTTTAGAAATACAATCTAAAGTTGTCTATATTTCTGAATTGCAGTCACTTTAAGGGCGTTCTCACCATGGGATTCCACAGCCCCGCGCCATAGAGCAAACTCTTCGTCTGACAGAGAATACCGCTTCAACGCTTCTGATTCGGGCAAAAGCCCGTAGATAACGGCCTTAACAACGATAGCCTTGCGACTTGCAACCCAGCGGCGAGTTTCTGCAGGTGGCAAATCGGCGCGGCTCAGCACGCTGCCATCCGGAAGCGTCACCTGACGCGGCCCATCAACTTTCTTTAGATACATCACACAACCCTCTTTGCGTAGGGCCAGCATGGGACAACAGACTTAATCAAGGGTGAAACGTGGGGTTGAGAGTATGTTGCATTTTCCTATATTGCGAGACATCAACATAAAGGCTGCCCAATGTCGCTTGATCATCCGCTGAACTCTCTTGGCTTTGCCAAGCCGCCTGCTGAAACGCGGGTGGTGGTTGCCATGTCAGGCGGCGTCGACAGTTCTGCCGTGGCGGCGCAGCTGGCCTCTGAAGGTTATGACGTGGTCGGCGTGACCTTGCAGCTTTACGATCACGGCGCGGCTTTGGCGAAAAAAGGCGCTTGCTGTGCCGGGCGTGATATTCACGATGCGCGCCGCGTGGCCGAGGTCATGGGCTTTCCGCATTATGTGCTGGATTATGAAAACACCTTCCGCGAGGCGGTGATCGACGAGTTTGCCGATGCCTATCTGGCGGGGGCGACGCCGGTTCCTTGCATCCGCTGCAATGAGCGGGTGAAGTTCAAGGACCTGCTGAACACCGCCCGCGATCTGGATGCCGATTGCATGGCGACGGGGCATTATATTCAGCGCAAGCTGGGCGATGTGGGGCCAGAGCTGCATATGGCGGCGGACCCCGCGCGCGATCAAAGCTATTTCCTGTTTTCCACCACGGCCGAGCAATTGGCCTATTTGCGCTTTCCGCTGGGACATCTGGAAAGCAAGGCGGAAACGCGGGCGCTGGCGGCGAAGTTTGGGCTGACGGTGGCGGACAAGCCGGACAGTCAGGATATCTGCTTTGTTCCGAACGGGAACTATGCCGCCGTGATCGAGAAGCTGCGCCCCGGTGCGGCGGACCCCGGTGAGATTGTGGATATGGAAGGCCGCGTGCTGGGCACCCATCGCGGGGTCATCCACTACACGATCGGGCAGAGGCGGGGCCTTGGCATCGGTGGGCTGGAAGACCCGTTTTATGTGGTCAAGCTGGATGCCGACAGCAAGCGGATCGTGGTGGGGCCGAAAGAGGCGCTTTCGACGCGGATCGTGCCCTTGCGGGAGATCAACTGGCTGGGCGATGCCCCGCTGGAGAGCCGCAAGGAATGGCCGTTGATGGTCAAGGTGCGGTCCACGCGCCCGCCTCGGGATGCGATTCTGCGGCCGATTTCGGCAACGGAGGCCGAGGTGGAACTGCTGAGCCCCGAGGAAGGGGTGTCGCCGGGGCAGGCTTGTGTGTTCTATGAGCCGACGGGAAGTCGGGTTCTGGGCGGTGGCTGGATCTGGCGCGGGAAATAGGCTGCGCTGCACCGCGGAGAATCGCGCGCGGCATGGCAGGTAAGTCTTTGTAAACCCTTGGCTTTTCGATTTTTCTTTACGAAATATTCATAGATTGCCTGCGGCGCAGGTATTTTTGCCAAGATGAAATCGGGC
>JBFHGI010000291.1:0-4119 GCA_041583175.1 Pseudorhodobacter sp.
GAAAGCTGCGCCGCCCCTTCGCCGGGGATCAGATCCACCGCGATGGAGCCGCCCGCCGCTGTCACCACGCGCCCCGGCCCTGCGGTTTTCACCAGAGAAGAGCGCAGCCAGAACCCCGGCTCTGTCACTTTGCCCAAGGCAACGGCGGTTTTGCCCAAGGCACGTTCGCCCGCAGGTTCCGCCGGTGCCGCAAGGGCCGCCGCTTTTTGTTCCGCCGTGGTGGTGTCCAAACTTGCCACTGTCCGCGCACCGCTGGGCGGGGCAGCGATGCCTTCCGACATGGGGCGCGTTTGCGGGCGGGTTTCGATAGGCTCTGACGGCTCCATCGCCGTGCCGGCGCCTTTGGAAAATGGCAAATTGGCGCAGCCAGAGAGCAGCAAGGCGGTGATCAAAAGGGGGCGCATGTGTTTCATACCCCGACGATAGTCGCGGCGCACAAAGCTTTCAATGGCCTTGCGTGTCGATGCGCGGAAGCATACCTTCCTGACATGACAATACCCCTGATCGACCCTTTCGCCCGTGCCATCAGCTATCTGCGCGTCTCTGTGACCGATCGCTGTGATTTCCGCTGTGTTTATTGCATGTCGGAGAACATGACCTTCTTGCCCAAGGCGGAACTGCTGACACTGGAGGAGTTGGACCGCATGTGTTCCACCTTCATCCGCATGGGGGTAGAGAAATTGCGGATTACCGGTGGGGAGCCGCTGGTGCGCAAAGGTATCATGACCTTTTTCAACGGCATGACGCGGCATCTCGACAGCGGCGCGTTGAAAGAACTGACGCTGACCACGAATGGCAGCCAGTTGCGCAAATATGCCGCCGATCTTGCGGCTTGCGGTGTGCGGCGGATCAATGTCTCGCTCGACACGCTGGATGATGCGAAATTTGCCAAGGTGACCCGCTGGGGCCGGCTGGCGCAGGTGCTCGACGGGATTGAGGCCGCGAAAGAGGCAGGGCTGCGCGTCAAGATCAATGTCGTGGCGTTGAAGGGTTTCAACGAAGATGAGCTTTTCACGCTAACAGATTGGTGTGCCAAGGAAGATCATGATTTGACCTTTATCGAGGTCATGCCCATGGGCGACCTCGGCAATGAGGATCGGCTCGATCAGTACTGGAGCTTGAAAGACCTGCGCGCCCGTCTGCGGGAGCGTTTCACCGTCACCGATCTGGCGGAGCGGACAGGTGGTCCCGCGCGCTATGTGAAGTTGGAAGAGACGGGGCAGAAGATCGGGTTCATCACGCCATTGACGCATAACTTCTGTGAAAGCTGCAACCGCGTGCGACTGACCTGCACGGGCGAGCTTTATATGTGTCTGGGGCAAGAGGATATGGCCGACCTGCGGGCGCCATTACGCGCCAGTGCCGAGGATACATTGCTGGAGACCGCTATTCGCCATGCGATTGAGCGGAAGCCAAAAGGCCATGATTTCGATTATTCCCGCCAGAAAATCGATGGCCAGATGACCCGCCACATGAGCCATACTGGCGGCTAAACGCGGGTTGCATGGTAAATCCTGCTTTGGGCAGGGCGCTTTGCGCTGCAAAGCACGATGGATATTTATGACCAGATGAAATGGGGCGTTGCATTGTCCCTCTTCCATGGCAATGCATTTGGAGGGGGCTCGATGTCCCCGAAAAAGGCGCGCCCCTATGGCAGGTATTGCCCGGCTTCCTTGCGTGCCCAGGTTTTCATCAGGTCGCCGAATTCGGCAAGAAAAGCTTCGGTCCGCGCGGCGTCATGTTTGGACAGATCGCGCAGCCACCAAGCGACCGCTTTCTGGATAAACCAGTCCTTGTCGCCAAGATAACCAGCGGCCCAGCCCAAAACCCTTTCGCGGGCGGCATGGTCCTGCTCTTTGAGGTGATTGAGCCGCGCGAAAGGCAGGGTCGAGACCAGCGCTGCGCGGCGCTGCCACATCAACGGGCTTTGCGTCCAGCTTTCCACTGTATCCAGCCGGTTCGGGTCAGCGGTGATGCGTTTTTGCGCCGCGATGCAGACATGATCGGCGATTGCCCAGGCGTCAAACTCCGGCACCCAACCGCAGATCAGCTCCCATGCGCCGCTATCGTCGGGGCGGATGCGGGCCTGGGTCAGCAATTTGGCCGCCGCAATGCGGGCCTCATGAATATCGCTGCGCCACAGCCCGTCACATAGGGCCAATCGCTCCTCCAGCGTCAGATCGGCGCGCCAAGTTTTGCACAATGTTTCGATATCGGGGTTCGCGGTGCCCAGATACTTGCGCTCCGCCTTGTGATAAGCGGCCATCTCGGCTGCTTTACCGGCCTGCGCCAAAGCTTCAATCTGCGCCAATGCGTCTGTTGGGGTCATTCTACCGTTACCGATTTGGCAAGGTTGCGCGGCTGGTCGACATCGGTGCCTTTGGCAATGGCGGTATGATAGGCCAGCAACTGCGCGGGCACGGCATAGAGGATGGGGGCAAGAAAATCGGGTACCGAGGGCATGGTCAGCGTACGCCAGCACCCCATGCCTGCCTCTTTCACACCGCGGGCGTCGGAAATGAGCAGCACCTTGCCGTGGCGGGCCATCACCTCTTGCATGTTGGAAACGGTCTTGTCGAAAAGTGCATCGCGGGGGGCAAGCACAACGACAGGCACGCGCGCATCGATCAGGGCAATCGGCCCGTGCTTCAATTCGCCACTTGCATAGCCTTCGGCATGTATGTAACTGATTTCTTTCAGCTTTAATGCACCTTCCATCGCCAGCGGGAAAAGCGGTCCACGGCCCAGGAACAACACATCCTGCGCTTCGGCCAGTTCCTCGGCGATGGCTGTCACGTCAGGAGCAATACGCATGGCTTGGTTGATCAACCCCGGCAGTGCGGACAGATCGGTGATATGTTGCGCAAGTTGCGCCTCTGTCAGCCGGCCACGATCTTTCGCAGCCTTGAGCGCCATCAAGGCAAGCATGGTCAACTGACAGGTGAAAGCCTTGGTTGAGGCGACGCCAACTTCTACGCCCGCGCGGATCGGCAGGGCGATGTCAGCCTCGCGAGCGATGGAAGAGGTTGGCACATTGACCACCGCAACAATCTTCGCGACCTTTTCAGTGCAATAGCGCAGAGCGGCCAGCGTGTCGGCGGTTTCACCTGACTGGCTGACAAAGAGCGCCCACGAGGTCGGAGACATTGGCGGCTCGCGATAACGGAACTCCGATGCGATATCGACCTCCACCGGCAGGCCGGCGACCTGTTCAAACCAGTATTTGGCCACAACGCAGGCATAATATGCAGTGCCGCAGGCCACCATCGTCAGACGGTCCACTCCGGTGAAATCGAGCTCTGCCGGCAAGTTCAGCGTGCCGCCTGCAACGCCGTTCTTGATGGCGTCGGCAAGGACAACCGGTTGCTCGGCGATCTCTTTGGCCATGAAGTGCTTGTAGCCACCTTTCTCGATGCGGGTATGCTCCAGCACAATCTGGGTGGCGGCACGATTGGCGCGGCGGTTCGCGTCGTCAAAGATCTCGGCCCCCTTGCGAGTGATGACGGCCCAATCGCCTTCTTCAAGATAGGTCACGGTATCGGTCATCGGTGCAAGTGCGATAGCGTCCGAGCCGACAAACATCTCACCCTTGCCATGCCCGATCGCGAGCGGCGAGCCTTTGCGCGCGGCAATCAACAGATCATCTTCGCCCTCGAACAGAAAGCAAAGTGCGAAGGCCCCGTGAAGGCGTGACAAAGTTTCGCGCGCAGCCTCGACAGGTGTCATCCCCGCATCAAGATGGGAGCGGGTCAGGATCGCGACGGTTTCGGTGTCCGTTTCGGATTCAAAGCTGTAACCCTTTGCGACCAAATCATCGCGCAATTCACGGAAATTCTCGATGATGCCGTTATGCACGACCGCCACTTTTCCGGCCTGATGGGGATGGGCATTGGCAACGGTGGCCGCACCATGTGTGGCCCAGCGGGTATGCCCGATACCGGATTTGCCAGCCAATGCGTCATGCACCAGCAAATCCGACAGGTTCACCAGTTTGCCCACGGCACGGCGGCGGCCCAACTGGCCCTTGTTTACAGTGGCAATGCCGGCACTGTCATAGCCGCGATATTCCAAGCGCTTCAGCGCCTCAACCAGTAGGGGCGCAACTTCGTGATTGCCCAA
>JBFHGI010000292.1:0-4118 GCA_041583175.1 Pseudorhodobacter sp.
CGCCCAGCGCCTGATCCGACGCCTCGATAGGCTCGATTATCCGCGCGACTTGCTGGATATCTTGCTGGTCGTCGAAGAAAAAGACCATTTGACCCGCGATGCATTAAGGGCAGCGGAGCTGCCGCCTTGGATGCGCGTGATTGTGGTGCCGGACGGCCCCCTGAAAACCAAACCCCGCGCGCTGAACTTTGGCCTGGATCTGTGTCGCGGCTCCATCATCGGGGTTTATGACGCCGAAGACGCGCCAGAACCTCGCCAGATTCGAAAGGTCGTCACGCGGTTCTATCAGCGCGGGGCCGATGTGGCCTGCCTGCAAGGCGTGCTGGATTTCTACAATCCCCGCACGAACTGGCTGTCGCGGTGTTTCACGATGGAATATGCAGCGTGGTTTCGTATCATCCTTCCCGGCTTGCAAAAGCTGGGGCTGGCAATTCCTTTGGGGGGCACGACCCTGTTCTTCCGCCGCGCAGCACTTGAGGAATTGGGGGGCTGGGATGCCCACAACGTGACCGAGGACGCCGATCTGGGGATGCGGCTTGCGCGCTATGGCTACCGGGCCGAAATTCTGGATTCCGTCACCGAAGAAGAGGCCAATTGTCGCGCGCTGCCTTGGATCCGCCAACGCTCACGCTGGCTAAAGGGTTACATGATGACTTGGGCCGTACATATGCGCGACCCACTCCTGCTCTTGCGCCAACTCGGCCCCCGCAAATTCATCGGCTTTCAGATTCTCTTTCTCTGCACCCTGTCGCAGTTCTTGCTGGCCCCGGTGCTGTGGTCATTCTGGCTGGTTCCGCTTGGCGTACCGCATCCGCTTGCTACGGCCCTGCCACCGATCATGATGATAGGCTTGATGGGGTTGTATCTTTTGACCGAGGTCATCACTTTGACGCTCAACATCATGGGTATGCGTCGCACCCGGCACAAACTGAGCCTGCTTTGGGTGCCAACACTGCATTTCTACTTTCCACTCGGTGCGCTCGCCTCCTACAAGGCGGCGTGGGAATTGGTGGCGAAACCGTTTTACTGGGACAAGACCAGTCACGGCCATTTCGACCCGACTGACAGCGGCCAATAACAATCTAACGTGTCTTCAGCGCCCCCGCATCAATGCGCAACCGCGTTTCAAACGCTTTTGAAATATGGCCTCTCAACGCCTGATAGGCCGCTTCGCCATCGCGGGCCTCTATCGCGCGCACAATCGCCTCATGCTCTGCCAAGCCGACTGAATCCCGCCCTTCCGCCGCAAAAGACGTGGTCGCCATCAGCGCCATGGAGCGGTGCACCAAATCAAGTTGCTGCACCAGAAAACGGTTATGCGATGCGAGGTGGATTTGCTTGTGAAACCGCTTGTTCGCCCGACTGAGAGCGCGCGGATCACCGCCCAGAAGCGCGCTATCTTCGTCCACCATTCCGCGTAACACCCGAATTTCTTCTTCGGTGGCATGGCGCGCGGCCAGTCGGGCGGCTAGCCCTTCCAATTCCGTCCGCACGGCATAAAGCTCCGCCAACTGGTTATGATCCAGCGAGGCGACAATCAGACTGCGCCCGTCCCGTGTCAGCATCGATTGCGTTTCCAGTCGCTGCAAAGCCTCGCGGACCGGAGTCCGGGAAACGCCGAAACGGTCTGCCAGTTCTGACTCGACCAAGCGGTCACCGGGCTTGTATACCCCAGCGTCGATCGCCTCCAGGATCAGGCTATAGGCATCTTTCTGCAACGGCTCGCCTTTCGTCATATTTCGCGGCAGAGGTTAGCGAGGCGCAGGCCACATCTCAACCGCAATCGCATGGACAAGGCCCGCATTGCGGCCTAGAGTCCCGCCATGCCAGCTCAGTCCTTCTCTCATGTCCGTGCTTGGGTCTTTGACCTTGATAACACACTCTATCCGCCCTCGGCGCGGCTGTTTGACCAGATCGAAGTGAGGATGACCAACTGGGTCATGCAAACCCTGTCAGTGGACCGGCCGCAGGCGGACCATCTGCGTCGGCACTATTGGGCGACCTATGGCACAACACTTGCAGGGCTGATGCAGGAGCACGGCGTCGATCCGGCCCCCTATCTGACGGATGTGCATGATATTTCGTTGGACCATCTGCAAGTCGATACTGCCCTCGCCGATCATATCCGCGCTTTGCCTGGACGGAGGATCGTTTACACCAACGGCTCTGCCCCCTATGCCGAACGGGTTCTGGCCGCGCGGGGCCTTTCAGGGCTGTTCGATGCGGTTTACGGCGTTGAAAATGCGGGCTTTCGCCCAAAACCCGAACGCGCAGCCTTCGAGACCGTCTTTGCGGCCGATGGTCTGGATGCCACCCTCGGCGCGATGTTTGAAGATGACAGCCGCAACCTGGCCGCCCCGCATGCTATGGGAATGCGCACCGTTCATGTGGCCCCCGAAGCAGCGCCCGCCACCCATATCCACCACCACACTGAAGATTTGACCGCGTTCCTGCGCCAGTTGACGGCCTGAAAGCAGAAGACCCGCCGCTGCGTCAACGCGTCGCCCCGCGTCACCCTGCCGCCTGTTTCCTCAGGGCTTCGCCGCTACATGGGACAAGCGAACAGGAGAACAGAATGACACCCAAACTCACACGCGCGCCCCTTGCGCTGCGCATCCTTTATGCCATCCCCCTGCTGGGACAAATCGCCCGCGACATTGCGACCGATAAGGACAGCATCTTCTATGCCCTGATGATCTTTGTGACGGTAGTCGTGCTTGCCGTCAAAACATGGGGGATTGTCGCGCTGGCCATGTCTGCGCTGTCCTTGGTGCCCATCGTCTTCGTGCTGTTGCTGATGATCACGCGCGGCTAGATCTGCCGCGCGCTTTGTCGCTTGGACGCGGCGCAGCTTTCGCCCTATCTATAGCAAAACAGAGGAGCGTGATATGCAGCGAGAGCGCGTTGACATACTGATTTCCGGTGGCGGCGTTGCCGGCCTATGCGCCGCTGTGGGTTTTGGCCGCGCCGGGTTTTCGGTGCTTTGCGTGGACCCCGCCGCCCCTGTCACCGCCCGCGACACCGCGGGGGCTGACCTGCGCAGCACGGCCTTTCTGATGCCGTCGGTGGAGTTGCTACAAGAAATCGGGCTGTGGGAGCGGCTTGCCCCCCATGCCGCCGCCTTGCAAATCATGCGCATAGTCGATGCGGGCGGCGTTGCAGGCGAAGCACGGCTCACGCGGGATTTCGACGCCGCCGAAATATCGGAGGCGCCTTTCGGCTATAACCTCCCCAACTGGTTGCTGCGGCGCGAAATGCTCGCGGAATTGGAAACGCTTCCCGATGTTACCTTTCACGCAGGCGTCAGCACCAGCCGTGTCATCACCCGCGAGTCCGAGGCACTGGTTACGCTGTCGGATGGAACGTCATGGCGTGCAAGGCTTTTGATAGGTGCCGACGGTCGCAACTCGGCGGTCCGGCAAGCGCTTGATATCGGCGTGAAAACAACGCGCTACGGGCAAAAGGCGCTGGCTTTCACCACCACCCACCCCATCCTGCATGGCAATGTCTCGACCGAGGTCCACCGATCCGGCGGCCCGTTTACGATGGTACCATTGCCCGACTTTGAGGGGCTGCCTTGTTCTGCCGTGGTCTGGATGGAAAGCGGGCCGGAGATCGCCCGACTCGCCGCCCTGCCCTTGCCGGAATTTGACCGAGAAATGAGTCTGCGCGCCTGCCACCTTCTTGGCCCGATGACGCGAATCAGCCCGCTGACCATCTGGCCGATCATCAGCCAGATCGCCGAGCGCATGTCGGGCGAACGGACCGCCTTGATGGCCGAAGCTGCGCATGTGGTCCCCCCCATCGGCGCCCAAGGGCTGAACATGAGCCTTGGCGACCTTGCCGCCCTGCGCCGACTTGCACTGAATGCCCCTGCCGACCTCGGCTCTGCCACGATGCTGGAGTCCTACCACGCATCGCGTCACCGCGAGGTGCAGGCACGCGTGGCCGGAATAGATGCCTTGAACCGCGCCTCGATGGTCGGCACG
Source organism: Pseudorhodobacter sp. (assembly GCA_041583175.1). Classification (GTDB taxonomy): domain Bacteria; phylum Pseudomonadota; class Alphaproteobacteria; order Rhodobacterales; family Rhodobacteraceae; genus Pseudorhodobacter. The sequence goes on from JBFHGI010000292.1 coordinate 3,990, forward strand.
CCGCTGCTCAGGGATTTGCGCGCGCAAATGCTCGGCACGCTCTACTCCCTTGCGCCAGTCCGCAAAACACTGATGAAAGCGGGGCTGGGCCTGCGCTGAGCCCCACTTCATCTTGGCTAAAATACCTAA
>JBFHGI010000293.1:0-4099 GCA_041583175.1 Pseudorhodobacter sp.
AATTACCGAATTTGAGATCCACCCCGAAGATGCGGGCCTGCCCGTCCACCCATTCGAAGAGATCATGGGCGGAAGCCCTGCCGAGAATGCTGCCGCCTTCCGGGCCCTGCTGAACGGCACGGCGGGAGCCTACCGCGATGCGGTGCTGCTGAATTCCGCCGCCGCCTTGCTGGTCGCGGGCAAAGCGGCCGACCTGAAATCCGGCGTCGAGATGGCCCGCAGCAGCATCGACAGCGGTGCCGCCCGCGCCCGCGTCGAAGCATTGGCCCGCCTCACGAACGCCTAGACAGCCCTTTTTTGCAATACCCCAAGACGATCGGCCCGCACCATGTCCACAATTCTAGACCGCATCAAAACCTACAAGCTGGAAGAGATCGCCGCCCGCAAAGCCGCAAAATCCCTTGAGGCGCTGGAGGCCGAGGCCGCCGATGCCGAGGCCCCGCGCGGCTTCTATGAGGCCCTGCGCATGGCCTCCACTCAAGGCTATGGGCTGATTGCCGAGATCAAGAAGGCCAGTCCTTCCAAAGGCTTGATCCGCCCGGATTTTGATCCGCCTGCCCTTGCCCGCGCCTATGAAGCCGGAGGGGCGACCTGCCTTTCGGTTTTGACCGACACCCCCTCTTTCCAAGGTGCCGATGAATACCTGACCGCCGCGCATGACGCGACCGAATTGCCCTGCCTGCGCAAGGATTTCATGTATGATCCCTATCAGGTGCTGGAGGCGCGTGCGCTGTCTGCCGATTGCATCCTGATCATCATGGCCTCGGTGTCCGACGCGCAAGCCCAGGAGTTGGAATCTGCCGCCTTTGATCTGGGCATGGATGTGCTGATTGAGGTGCATGACGCCCCGGAACTGGAACGCGCAGCGCTGCTGAAATCGCCAATGATCGGCATCAACAATCGCAATCTGCACACATTTGACGTGACGCTGGAAACCACGCGCCAACTCGCCCGCCGGGTGCCGGAGGACCGGATGATCGTCTCGGAATCCGGGCTCTTCACACCCGATGATCTGGCCGATGTCGCCCGTTATGGCGCGCGCAGCTTCCTGATCGGGGAAAGCCTGATGCGCCAGCCGGATGTCGAGGCTGCAACGCGCGCCATTCTGGCAAAGCCACTGTCCACCCAAGGGGGATTGTGAATGGCCGAAAACCCGCTGACGCATTTTGACGCCTCGGGTCATGCCCATATGGTCGATGTCTCGGCCAAGCCAGTGACCGCGCGGATCGCGGTGGCGAGCGGGGCGGTGAAGATGGCCCACGAAACGCTGGCGATGATTACTGATGGCCGTGCCGCCAAAGGCGATGTGCTGGGTGTTGCACGGCTTGCGGGCATTATGGGGGCCAAGAAAACCGCCGATCTGATCCCGCTATGCCATCCCCTCCCCATCACCAAGGTCGCGATTGACCTGCGGGCAGAGCCAAGCCTGCCCGGTATCGTAATTGAGGCCACCGTGAAAACCGGAGGCCAGACCGGAGTGGAAATGGAGGCGCTGACCGCCGTTTCCGTGGCCGCCCTGACCATCTATGACATGGTGAAAGCCGTTGATAAGGCAATGGAAATCACCGCCGTCAAGCTGCTGCTGAAAGAGGGTGGCAAATCCGGTCGCTATGAGGCTGCTCCATGATCTCGGTTGATGAGGCGCTGGCGCAAGTCTTTGCTCTCGTCTCGCCCTTGGCGACGGAAACCGTGACCCTGGCACAGGCCAATGGCCGCGTGATGGTGTCCCCAGCCCTTGCCACCCGTGATCAACCGCCCTTTGCAGCTTCGGCGATGGACGGTTACGCCACTTGCGGCCCCGCCTCCCCCGGCACAGCGTTTGAGGTGGTGGGCGAGGCGAGCGCCGGCCACGGCTGGCAGGGAACGCTCTCTCCCGGTCAGGCCATCCGCATCTTCACCGGCGCGCCCGCCCCCCCCGGCGCTGACCGCGTGGTCATTCAGGAAGACGTCTCCCGCAACGGCACCGAAATTACCCTGTCGGAAGGGATGGACAGCGGAACGCATATTCGCGCCAAGGGACAGGATTTCCGCGCTGGTGACACGCTGTCCCCCCGCCGCCTGCGCCCTGCGGATCTGGCGCTTCTGGCCGCAATGAATGTGTCTAACGTAAATGTCACACGCCGCCCCGTTGTAGCACTGATTGCCACAGGGGATGAGCTGGTAATGCCCGGAGAGGCCCCGCGCGACGATCAGATCATCGCCTCCAACACCTTCGCGCTGAAAGCCATGGTCGAAGAAGCCGGTGGCATTGCCCGCATCCTGCCCATTGCCCGCGATACCGAAGCCAGCCTGCACGCAATCTTTGATCTGGCGGCCAGCGCCGATCTGATCGTGACAATAGGCGGGGCCTCGGTCGGCGATCATGATCTGGTGGGAAAAGTGGCCGCTGATCTGGGGATGGAACGGGCCTTCTACAAAATCGCCATGCGCCCCGGCAAGCCGCTGATGGCAGGCCGCCTGCGCGGAGCCCCCATGCTTGGCCTGCCGGGAAACCCTGTGTCTTCTGTGGTTTGCGGGCATATCTTCATGTTGCCGATGCTGCGGGTTTTGCAAGGCCTCCCCCCGGAGGCGCCGAAGATGCTGCAGGCCCAACTTGCCGCGCCACTTGGCGCGAATGGCATCCGTGCACACTATATGCGGGCCAAGATCACCGATGCCACGCCCCCCGGCGGTTTGCCCCGGATCGAAGCTTTCTCCCAGCAGGACTCGGCTCTGCTCGGTATTTTGGCGCAAGCGAATGCCTTGCTCCTCCGCCCTGTGGGCGATGGGCCACGAGATGCTGGCGCGATTGTCTCTTATCTGCCGATCTAGCCAAAACACTTGACACAAACCAAGAACATGGGCAGAACAGGCAGGCAACCTTCGGGAAGGGGAAAGCCGATGCTTACGCGCAAACAATTGGAATTGCTGGATTTCATTCGGGTTCGTATGGATGCCGAAGGGGTGCCGCCCTCTTTCGACGAAATGAAAGAGGCGCTTGATCTGCGCTCCAAATCCGGCATCCACCGTTTGATCACCGCCTTGGAGGAGCGTGGCTTCATCCGCCGCCTCGCCCACCGCGCCCGCGCGATCGAGATTGTGAAACTGCCCGAAGCGATGGAACGCCCCGGCTTTGTGCCAAAGGTCATCGAAGGCGATAAGGTCGCGCCGCCCAGGGCCGCCCTGCCCGTCAGCACGGTTGACGCGATTGAACTGCCGGTGATGGGTCGCATCGCCGCCGGTGTCCCGATTGAAGCGATTCAGGAGATTTCTCATCACGTTGCCGTTCCCGGCTCTATGCTATCTGGCAGCGGCCAGCATTACGCGCTGGAAGTAAAGGGCGATTCGATGATTGAAGCCGGTATCAATGACGGCGATATCGTCGTGATCCGCGAACAGACCACGGCCGAGAATGGCGATATTGTGGTGGCGCTTGTCGATGATGCCGAAGCCACGCTGAAACGCTTTCGCCGCCGTGGCAATATGATCGCGCTGGAAGCCGAGAATCCGGCCTATGAAACCCGCGTGCTGCCGGATCATCAGGTCAAGGTGCAAGGCCGCTTGGTGGGGCTGATCCGCAGCTATTAATGCGCTGTCCCTCTCCGAACATCTTCTGCAAACCGCCCTTTCGTTAGTTTGGGACAGGGCGGTCGGGAGATAGCTTTGGATTGAAACTCTACCGCTCGGCGAGCAGTCTCGCAGACGGGCGGGTGAGGTAGAAGGGCGCTGCATGGCGTGCGCCTGTCCACATTCGGCTTTGTGTTTTTGTCGGCACCGCCCGCATGCGACCGTCAGGCTCGATCCAAAGCGCAAGAGAGCCGGTCAGCCGCAGCTTTTTTGGGTCGATGATTTGGCAGCCCGTTGGGGTTTGGTCGGTTTGCAACGAGAGAATAACCAAATCGACTTGCGCGCAGGCATCGCCCAACTGCGCCAGCCCCGCTTTTCCTTTCAGCACCGCAATCTCCCAGCCGTCAAAGCGCATACGCCGCAGCCCTGATGTACCGTCAAAGCCGTCCCGCGCGGCGGCCTGTATCTGATCGGCAAGATCTCCGTCATTCTCCAACCATTGCCGCGCGGTAAATCCGGCCCCTTTCGGGGCGGACAGCACCCGCCCTTGGCC
>JBFHGI010000294.1:0-4076 GCA_041583175.1 Pseudorhodobacter sp.
CGATCAGCCGATTTCCATTCTATGTGAAACGTTTTTGACTTCGGTATAATGATCAAGCCCTTCTTGGCCACCTTCACGGCCATAGCCGCTCCACTTGACGCCGCCAAAAGGGGTTTCGGGCAGGGATGCCTCTAACGTGTTAATGGAAAGATTGCCGGTTTCCACCTCATCCGCCAACCTTCCGGCGATCGCCGCAGAATGGGTAAAGCCATAGGCGGCCAGGCCATAGGGCAGCCGGTTTGCTTGGGTGATAGCCTCATCCAATGTGGCGACAGGATTGATGATCGCAATCGGGCCAAAGGGCTCCTCATGCATGATACGGGCATTGTCCGGCACATTCGCCAACACGGTAGGCGCAAAGAAATAACCCTTGTTCCCGATGCGATGCCCGCCCGCAAGCAGTTCGGCACCTTTGGCAATGGCGTCGTCAACCAAAAGCGACATCGCCGCAAGCCGACGGTCATTTGCGACAGGCCCCATGTCGACGCCCTCTTTCATTCCGTCACCCACGACAAGCGACTTCGCGGCGGCGACGAAGCTTTGGGTAAATCTGTCGAAATGCTGCTCGTGTACGTAAAATCGGGTCGGAGACGTGCAAACCTGACCGCTGCTGCGGTATTTGCGGCTGGCACAAATCGGGCCAACCACGTCCGGATCAACATCCTCGCAAACGATAACGGGGGCGTGGCCGCCTAATTCCATCAAAACAGGCGTCATATGTTCGGATGCCATCGTTGTGAGATGGCGCCCCACAACGGTTGAACCCGTAAAGGCGACCAGACGGATTTGGTCTTGCGGGATCAGATATTCCGAGATTTCGGCAGGACGGCCAAAGACAAGGTTCAAGACACCATCCGGCAGACCGGCCTCTTGAAACGCACGGGCGATGTGGATGGCGCCAGCAGGGGTTTCCTCGGCTGCTTTCAATATGATCGAACAGCCCGAAGCCAGTGCACCGGCCACTTTGCGGGCCGGCTGGCTCATTGGAAAATTCCAGGGTGAAAAGGCGGCAACAGTGCCAACGGGCTGGCGCAAAACGGTGTGGCGGATACCGGGGCCGCTGGGGATGACGCGCCCGTAAAGCCGCTGGCATTCACCCGCATCCCATTCAAAGAACTCCGCGCCGCGAATGACCTCTAGCTGCCCTTGCTTGTAAGGTTTTCCGTGCTCCAATGTGATGCACTGGCCGATCTCATCCATCCGGTCGCGCATGATCTTGGCCGCACGCAAAATGATATCGCTGCGCTCACGAGGCGGGGTGCGGCTCCATATCTTGAAACCTTTTGCGGCAGCCTGCAGAGCATCGTCCAGGTCCTCTTTCCGGGCAATTGGCAGCATTCCAAGCACAGATTCATCCGAAGGGTTCAGAACTGGCAGAGTTTCCGCCGTCTTGCGCCAGCGCCCGTCAATAAAAAGCTTCAGATCCGGGTAAAGTGTCATAACGCCGCCTTGTCTCTAGACATCGAAAGGATGGGAAAGGGGTATCAAGGCTTCCGCTCTGACTACAATTTGTATTGGGGCATAGCAGTATACAAAAATGAGATAGCGGTGATGTATCCCCGAGGCGTCTGGCGGCGCGGCGGTATGAATTGCCTGGCTGTCCTTCAGGGGGGCGCTTTGCCGTCGCCGGACACCATCCGGCCGCGCAAATGCCGCGCGCCCCCCCTTTCAGGCACTTTCAATGGTTTGCTTCGTCGAGAATTACAAAGCTGGCAATTGCGACTTGAGGAATTCGAAATGGCGATCTGCCATTCCGCGATAGGCGCGCCAGCCATCTGCGGTGTTCTGGGCCACCGCATCCGATAGCACAGCCAACGGCTGACCGGTTGATCGGGCCAGGATCAGCGTTTTCGCTGCTTTTTCAAAGAAATACAAATCTTCAAAAGCCGCAGCAACCGTGTCGCCAACGATGGTGACACCGTGATTGCCCATCACCAGAACCGCTTTGTCACCAAGCGCGGCTGCCAAGCGCTCGCCTTCCTCATCGGCATCGGCAATGCCGCCGAACTGCAAATCATAGGCGGTGCGCCCGTAAAACCGCGCAGTATTATTGTCGAGCGGTATCATCGTCGGGTCTTTCAGGCAGGCCAGCGCGGTGGCATAGGGCGAATGGGCGTGCAGCACGACTTTCGCCTCGGGTTTGCGGCGATGGAGCGTGCCATGCACGCACCAGGCCGAGGCGTCGGGCGTTCCTTTGCCGTCCAGTACGGTCCCGCTCCGGCTGTCGATCCGCAGCAGGTCCTCCGGCCGTATGGTGGCAAAATGCTGCCAGCAGGCATTCAGCAGAAACTCTGTGCCATCCGGTGACGCGGCGGCGCTGAAGTGGTTCCCGACAGACTCGCTCCAGCCCAACTGGTGGCAGATGCGGAACGCGGCCGCCAAATCCTCGCGGAGTGCGGTTAGGTCGTCTGCCACGGGGTTTTGAATATTCATGCCTTGAACCGCCCTTCACTGACCAATGCGCGATAGGTTGATCGCATCTCTGCCCGATCAGTATAGCAGCCACGCAAATAGCGGTCACCACTGGTTGCAGAATAGGCAGCACGGCCGTGAACGATGCGGTGATTGTCGAATACCATACATTCACCAGCGTTCATGACAAATTTCATCATGTATTTTTCCTCTTGCAGCATCCGGCCAAAACGGCAGAAGGCAGGGTAATAGGCGTCCAGCAAGGTTTGATCGAGGTCGATGATGTCCAGCATGTGTTGGCTGATAGTCAGGCCCTCAACCTCGCCACGCTCATCCAACTCGATCACCGTCTGGCGCGAGCGCATGTCATAGCTGTCATGTTCGCAATAGAAAGGAACAGACACTTCAGACAGCAGCTTGAAGCCTTCCGGGTCACGGTGGCGGAAGTCATTGGCAACTGCAACGCCGTCTGCGTAAAGGCTACCACCGCCTTGAACCGTGTTGGCCCGGCAATGCAAGAACTGGACCCCCGGCGCGTGCTCTTCGGCGGGCGTGTCTGTGTGCAGCTCCAGCGCGGCGGCAGTATAGGCGGTATTGGTCGGTTTGATGTGGGTTTTCACATCGAAGTAGTCGCCAAAGAACGTCGGGCGCACTTGGCCGAGCAGGCTTGCGGTTTCGGTAAGGCCTTCGTTGCTGTCTGGCATATCGGTGACAATGGTGAAACCTTCGATCAGCATCGCCTCGATCCACTTGGCCCGCAGCGCGGGGTCTGCCATCAGCGCGGGCTGGCTAAAGCGGGGTACATCCGGGTAATGATCGCCGTACCACGGCTTGCGGGGCAGGTCGGCAGGGTCTTGGCGCGGGGCAGGGGTGCTGTAGGCTTCCAGCCATGCCAGCGGAAAGCGGGTGACATGCGCCTCATCCGCCCAAGTGATTTCCAGCGCGTTTTCTTTCACCACAGCTTCGGTTGCCCGCGGGGCGCTTTCCAGATGGAAAATATCAAAACTGCGCTCTCGTGTGTTGGCGTCAAAAGAGCTCGGGCAATTGTCGCGCAACCAATAATAGTTGAAGTAATGGCATGCGCCATCGGACAGGGTGATTTCGAGGCCGCTGTCTTTAAGGGCAGGGGCCGACATCGGGGTTGTCATGATGTTCATTTGTATTCTCAATCGTTTGGCATGGCTTTAAGGGCGTTCTGCAATGCAGCATTTCACGTCTTTCTTTGTCGAAACAGGCGGATTAAGCTAAAGCTAACTTAAGCATTTGGTAAAGTTATGGATCGGCTACCGGCGCTGCGCCTGCTCACCACCTTCGAGGCTGTCGCGCGGCATGGCACCATGCGGCTTGCCGCAGCGCGCCTGAACGTGACAGAGCCTGCGATAAGTCAGGCGTTGAAGGCGCTGGAGGCTCATGTAGGCACCCCGTTGATCGACCGCGCGACGCGCCCTGCGCAGTTGACCGAGGCGGGCGAATTACTGGCCCGCGCTGTCCGCGATGGTTTGGGGCAGATATCGACTGCGCTTGAAGATATCCGCACTCTGGCGGGGCAGGGCGGGGCGCAGGTCACGGTGGCCTGCACGCTCGGGATGGCGACCTACTGGCTGATGCCGCGCTTGCCCGCCTTTTACGCGCTTTACCCTGACATCACCGTGAACGTGCAGGCC